>CALMBN010000049.1 GCA_937860195.1 uncultured Novosphingobium sp. | reverse complement strand
GATGTGACTCTGTGTTCGCACGTTGGTTGCGACGAAACGCGATTTTCTCGAAATGAATCCGCTTTTCTTCAAGACAGGCATTAGCTTTCAATCCTGCCCAACAATAAAAATTCCATCAACGCCTTTTGCACGTGCAAGCGGTTCTCGGCCTCTTCCCACACCACGCTCTGCGGGCCATCGAGCACTTCTGCGCTCACCTCTTCGCCGCGGTGCGCGGGCAGGCAATGCATGAAGAGAGCGTCCTTGCGCGCCGCCTTCATCATCTCGGCATCCACCTGCCAGTCCTCGAAATCCTTCTTGCGCTCCTCGTTCTCGGCCTCGAAGCCCATCGAGGTCCAGACGTCGGTGGTCACCACGTGGGCGCCGGCGACCGCCTCGACGAGCAGCGGGTCGGGACCCGTGGGTCCGCCAGCGGGGGCGTCGTCGTCGTCGGTGAGGCCACGATGCAGCCGCAGATCGCGGCGCAGCCAGACGATTGCTGGCGCAGTCATTCTGGAGACGACGTGGTGTCTGGTTTGCGCAGCAAGACGCTGAAACTGCCCGCAGTGCGCGGGTCCATGAAGCGTTGGTCGCGCAGGAGCAATTCTCCATCAACACGATCAACTGTTGGCATCCGCGACCAGAACAGGAATGCGGCAACTTCCGGGTCGGCTTTGCAGGCTTGGTCCAGATCAACGTCTTCAGAGCGCCGCTCGGTCCCACCGAGGTCATTCCGTCGTTCCGTTGCTTCGCCCGAAACCAGCGAGAAATCGCCCGATCCGTAAAAAGGACCGGAGCGAAACAGCATTTCACGATGCCAGAACCGCAGCGGAACCGCGTTGGCGACAACAAGCGTTTTGCTGTCCGGATAGAGTTGAAGATGAGCACGCATCTTATGCACGGCGTAGCTACTGATCTGAAAATTGGCGGCAATAAACGCAGCTACCCCGGCAACCGCCAAACGAGCTGGCTGGGCCCAATGGCCATTCCCCGCCCGCTCTCGCCGCAACGAAAACCACACCCCCGCCCCCAGCATCGCCAGAATCCACGGGTCGATGATGAACAGCACATCGCCATAAAACCACTGGCTCGAAAACGGTTCCAGCAAACGAATGCCGTAATTGTTGAACCAGTCGAACAGTGGATGCGTCAGGCAGCCGATATAGCACAGCGCCAGCAGCCATTTGAAATTCACTGGTAGCCGCCCCGCTGGCCGCGTGCCGCGCCGGGTCTGCCAGCGGTCGAACCACCACAGCGCGCCCGCCAGCAGCAGCGGCAACAGCACCAGCGCAATCGGCCCGTGCGTAATCCCGCGCCGCATCGCCAGGCTTTCGATCCCGTAAACCACGCAGCCCGCATCGATATCAGGGATATTGGCCGCGATGATCAGCGCCGGCATCGCCAGCCCGGTCTTGCGCTTCAACCCCGCCTGCCCCAGCGCCGCGCCGATCAGGGAATGGGTCAGGTTATCCATGGCACCGTCCGAAGCTCACAGGGTTCATGAAAACAAAATCCGCCCGTTCCTCAACCTGATGCCGCAGCATGGCAGGATTAGGAGGCGTAGGAAAGGAAGGAAGGGGGTTCACGCAGAGGCGCAGAGGAAGCAGAGAGGCGCAGAGAAGTTGGCAATGGGCTGTAGGCTCATTCAGCCAAGCTTCTTTGCGTAAATCGAACCGTCGGTGTTGAGCGCGGCTGCGCCGCAAGCAAAGCGCCTCGGCACCTCCTTTCTTCCACTGCGCCTCTGCGCGCACCATCTTCTTGTTCCCTCCTCGGCGATCTGGCATCGCACCCGCAATGCCCTATGTCCCCCCGCCCGACCTTGCCACGCTCAGCCTCGCCGAAATCGCCGAGCTGAAAGCGCAGCGCAAATTGCCACCGGTCGCGCAGTGGAACCCGCAAGTTTCGGGCGACAGCCTGATGGTGATCAAGGCTGACGGGCGATGGTTCCACGATGGCGGAGAGATTAAACGCCCTGCAATGATCCGCGCCTTTGCCGGTTTGTTGCGGCGCGACGAGGCGGGCCAGCATTGGCTGGTCACACCGCATGAAAAACAGGCGATCGCGGTCGAAGATGCCGCCTTTGTCGCCACGGATGTCGCGCAAACCGGCGATGCACTGGCGTTTCGGCTCAACACCGATGATCTGGTGCTGGCCGGGCCAGACCACCCACTGATCGCGCGTGGAGAAGCGGAACTACCGGCGATTTATCTCGCCGTCCGACACAAAACCGAAGCAAGAATCAATCGTAGCACCTGGTTGCAACTGGTTGAACTGGCTGATGAAGACTTGACTGTTACCAGTCAGGGCCAGCGCTTTTCACTGGTTCCGCAATGAGCCTGACCGCAAGGCTCCAGCGGCTCCACGCCGAAGGCCATGGCCGTGAAATCGAACTTCGCGACGAGGCGGGCCTGGCCGGAACCGAACTGCGTCCCGCCGCTGTGCTCTGCGCGGTGACCGAGCGCGCGCGGCCAGGGTTTCTGTTGATCCACCGCCCCTCCAACATGCGCTCGCATCCCGGGCAGGTTGCATTTCCCGGCGGCAAGATCGATCCGGGTGAGGACCCAGTCGAAGCGGCACTGCGCGAAGCCCACGAAGAACTGGGCATCAATTCTCGCGATGTAACCGTGATCGGGATCAGCGACACTTATTGCACCGGGTCAGGCTATGCAATTACCCCGGTGATCGCGGTGGTGCCGCCCGACCTCGAACTGAGCCCCAGCCCGACTGAGGTCGCTGCCTGGTTCGAAGCCCCGGTCGACTTCGTGTTCGATCCAGGCAACCATACCCAGCAATCGGCGCATTGGCAGGGGCAAGAAAGGCGCTACATCGAGATCATGTGGCAGGAACACCGGATCTGGGGCGTGACGGCAGCAATCATCGCCAACCTTTCCAAGCGGATCGCATGGTGATGCGGCTACCCGCGGCGGATTGGCTCGAGCGCGCGGATCTCGGCGTGCTGATAAAGGCGCTGGGACGTGGTCAGGCCCGCTATGTCGGCGGAGCAGTGCGCGATAATTTGCTGGGTATTGCAGTCAAGGACGTCGACATCGCTACCCCGCTTGAGCCGCAGGAAGTGATGCGGCGATTGAAGGCCCACGCTATCCAGGTCGTGCCGACCGGGATCGACCACGGCACGGTAACCGCGATCCTGAAGGGCGGGCCGGTCGAGATCACCACGCTGCGCCATGATGTGTCCACCGATGGCCGCCGGGCCACGGTGTCCTTTGCCAGCGAGTGGCAAGACGATGCCGCGCGGCGCGATTTCACGATCAACGCGCTTTACGCTGATCCCGAAACGCTGGAAGTGTTCGACTATTTCGGCGGCTGGGAAGATCTGCAAGCGCGCCGCCTGCGTTTCATTGGCGATGCCCATGAACGGATCCGCGAGGATCACTTGCGGATCCTGCGCTACTTCCGGTTTCAGGCGAGGTTTGGCAGTCAGCCTGCTGATCCCATGGCGGAAAGTGCCTGCGCCGAATTGGCCGCAACGCTCAAGGGCCTGTCGCGCGAACGGATCGGGATGGAAATGATGAACCTGCTCGGCCTGCCCGATCCGGCCCTGACAGTGGTCCGAATGGCAGAGCTCGGCGTGCTGGCCGAGGTATTGCCCGAGGCCAATGTGGCGGCGCTGGCCGCGCTGGTGGCAGAGGAAGCACGACAAGGCGTGGCGGCTGATGCGCTGCGGCGGCTGGCGGCGCTGATCCCGGCGGACGTGCCGCTGGCCGAAGGCGTGGCCAGCCGGTTCCGGCTGTCAGGTGCGCAGAAAAAGCGGCTGGCCCTGGCGGCGGGGCGCGACCCAAAGCCCTCTGCCCTTCAGGGGAGAGGGTCGGGAGAGGGGAACTCCGCCTCAAACGCAACTGGGGAACCAGAGGGACTCCCCCTCTCCCCAGCCCTCTCCCCTGAAGGGGAGAGGGAGCAGTATGCCCGCGCACTCGCCTATCGCCTCGGCCGCCCCGCCGCGCTCGACCGGCTGCTGCTGACCGGCGCCAGCGTTGCGCCGCTGAGTGGCTGGGATATCCCAACCTTCCCGCTCAAGGGCGGCGACGTCGTCGCGCGCGGGGTGACCGTCGGGCCAGAGGTAGCGCGGATTTTGAAGGCAGTTGAGGCGCGGTGGGTGGAATTGGGATTCGATGATTCGAGAGTGCCGGACTTGCTCGACGCGGCCTTGCCCTAAAACTTGTTATCCCTAGGGAACCCAGTCGGCGGCATACGGCCTGCCGCGCCGCGCGCGGCTTCGCTGGCATAGCCGTGACCCCAGCAGTCGCTAGCCAGCCGCCAGCCGAGTTCGGGTTTTCCGGTCACCGGCCCGGCAGTGCCGCGAATCAGCCCGCACAGGCCGATCAGCCGGGCATCCTCGCGCCGTTCGAGCGCCCAGAGGCAGTGGCCATCGCGCGCCTGATCGTCATGGCAGCGCGATATCAGCGCGGCGGTATCCTCATAGCTCATCAGTGGCCCGAGCGTCGCCATGACTTGTGGATCGCTGCAGATC
>CALMBN010000048.1 GCA_937860195.1 uncultured Novosphingobium sp. | reverse complement strand
CAGGGCCAGCGCCGGTCCGTCCGAGCCGCCGACCATCTCGACCACCACGTCGACATCAGCCCGCTCACCCAGGATCACCATGTCATCTTCCCAGGCATAGCGCGAAAGATCGACCCCGCGCGCCCGGCTGCGATCGCGCGCAGAAACGACAGTGATCTGGATTGGCCGCCCGGCCCGCCGCGCGATCAGTGCGGCATTGGCCTCGACCAGCCGGATCACTCCGACCCCGACAGTCCCCAATCCGGCAAGCGCAATCTTCAGCGGTTCGGCCATGTTCACCCCTTCTGCGCAGCGCCCTTAGGGTGCCGCCGCGCGGCGGGCAAGCATGCTATTTGCGGCTGCGGGGGCAAGAACCAAGCTGCTCGATCACGAAGCGATAGTCGCGCGTTGCCGCTGCCCGGTCAGATACTGTGGGCGAAATGTTCGCGGCTTGGGGAAGCTGTGCGGGCAGGAAGCACGCCAGCCGGTACCAGGCCAGCGTGTCGCGCGCCGGAGCCGCCTCGCCCGCAACAACCTCTGAAAACGAGATTGTCCAGCGCGGTGGCGCATTCGGTTTGCGGCTCACCGTGATCGCCGCCGGTTCGCCGTTGCCGGTTGAAAGGAACAGCTGGCTCTCTCCCACGCCTGCAAGATCGCCGTCGACATGGATCGCTTCGCGCACCCCGGTCACCCTGGGCGGCGCACCTGGGGCATAGAGCTCGGTCAGCACTGCCCGCAGGCGGACATCGAGCGCGGCATCCCACAGCAATTGCGCATCGGGCTTGACCAGCTGAAGCTCGTCCGCTCGCCCGGGCACGGTCCGGGCAAACAGCACCACGCTCTTCTTTTTGAGCTTGGGTGGCTTACCTTTGGCATCGAGCGGCAGGTCAACCAGATAGCGCAGCAGCCCGCCCAGCGGCACGGTCCCGGCGATCACGCCTTCGGTTCTGGCCTCGACATAGAACCGTCCCCAGCCGGGCTTCAGTCCGAGGGCTCGGCCTGGCTCGACCTGAACCACCTTGCGGGGCTGGGCGCGAATCACCATCGGAGCCGAATCTGCCAGGTCAGCGAGGTCGGCATAGGTCAGCATGGCCGAGGCAGGCGGCATGGGTGGCTGCGAATCAGCGGTCGCCGGCACGGCGGCCAAAGCAGCCAACATGGCCGCCGCGCCGCGCAAAGTTTGGATATGCTGCATCGTCATCGTTTTGTTGTGCCTGTCCTTTGTAACCACCGCAAGCGGGGCCAAGCCCGCAGTCTGGCGCGGCTTCCTACGTACTTCGAGCCTAACACAGGTGAATTCGGGGTTAATGGATAAACCGTTGCGCCCTGCAAGATCGGCGGTTAAAGCACGAGGAAACTCGGGCCAAACAAAAACAAAGGCCTGCGATCTGGTCGTTATGAGCGTCGGGCGTTCGATGCGATTTCCCGGATTGACCTAAAGGGTGGAAATTAACAATCTGGCCGTCTGCCCCTGGTGATTCTCACTGGGGCAGGTGTCAGGACCGGGTCTCGGCCCGGGGGGACTGTTTTAGGAGTGATGCGGTCGAATGTCATACGCAGATCGTGATAGAACGGCGGAACGAACCGTCGGGGTGGTAACCTCCAGTGTGTTGCTGGGCTTGCTGATTGCAGGCCTGGCCACTGCCTTTGCCGCCGAAGGGTTTCGGGCGATCGTCAAGAAAGTGACGACGGTCGACATCAAGAAGGACGAGCCGAAGAAGGAGCCGCCGCCGCCACCCAAAAAGGTTGCAGCTGCGCCCCCGATCGTTGCGCCTCCGGTCAAGATGAACCTGAGCCCGGCCCCGCCGCCGATTCAGACAGTCCCTGTGCCTCCGCCGCCTGCGCCAGTCGTAGTCATTCCGGCCCCTCCGGGGCCGGCTCCTGCGCCGCCGCCGCCAAAGTTCACGCCAAAGGGCGCGTCGCCAAAGGGCAACCCCGGCAACTGGGCGACCACCAACGACTATCCCTCGCGCGCGCTTCGTGAAGAACGCGAAGGGACCACCGGATTCCGCGTCTCTGTTGGCGCTGACGGCCGGGTCACCAGTTGTTCGGTGACCAATTCGAGCGGCAGCCCTGACCTTGACGAGGCCACCTGCTCCAACGTGACCCGCCGTGCTCGTTTCACCCCTGCGACAGACGGCGAGGGCAGGCCCACCACCGGCTCTTACACAAGCCGCGTGCGCTGGGTGATCCCGAAGGAGTGATCGAGCGTTTTTGAGTTTCGGCCGATCTGGCCACCCGGTTTCAACTTTATTCTCTTGAGAGGACTATCGCATGTTTTTTGAACTTCTCGCCGCCGCTGCCAAGGATGCAGCCCCGCAGAACAAGTTCGGCATCAAGGAAGCGCTGCTTCCTGAAGGCGGCGAACCCAACTGGATTGGCATTGTCACGCTGGTGATCCTGGTGGTCATGCTGTTTGGCTCGCTGTTTATCCTGTTCACCAAGTATCTTGAGCAGAACAAGATCATGAAACAGCACCGCGCCATGCAATCGAGCTTCTGGCGTGCGCCGTCGCTCAGGGAAGGCGCTGCCAAGCTCGACAAGGACAGCGCCTGGCGCCAGATCGTTGACGATGGCCTCGCCGCCGAAGACCAGCACGCCAAGATGGTCAACGAAACCGATGCCCATGATTGGCTGCACGGTTCGCTCGCCCGGTCAGAGCACTCGATCAATTCCTATCTCGCCAAGGGCCTGCCCTGGCTGGCCACCACCGGCGCGACTGCACCGTTCATCGGGCTGTTCGGGACCGTGGTCGGGATCTATCGCGCGCTGATCAACATCGGCATCGCCGGTTCGGCTTCGATCGACAAGGTCGCAGGTCCGGTGGGTGAAGCCCTGATCATGACCGCGATCGGTCTGCTCGTCGCGGTGCCTGCGGTGCTCGCCTACAACTTCCTGCAGGGTCGCAACAAGACCATCGCCAATCTGCTGACCGGTTTCTCGACCGACGTGCTGGCGAATATCAACTCGAAGGGTGCGGTTCGTCCGGCGGTGAAAGCCGCTGGGGCTGCCAAGCCTGCTGCTGCGGCTCCGGCTGCCAAGCAGTAAGCCCTTCAATCGGCTCCGACCCGGCGCATGGTGCGCCGGGTCGGCGCAGACTTTTATACGGACTGGCCCGTCAACCGACGCGCGCTGTCCGGACAACGCAAAGATAGGACTTAACCCATGGCAGTTTCGGTGGGAGGCGGCGGCGAGGAAAAGCCGATGTCGGATATCAACACCACGCCGTTGGTCGACGTGATGCTGGTGCTCCTGATCATCTTCCTTATCGCAGTTCCGGTTGCGATCCAGACGATCCAGAAGCTCAAGGTTCCGATCATCTACTCGCAGGAATCGAAGAACAAGGTCGAAAACCTGCTGCTGACAGTCAGCACCTCTGACGATGGCGGTCGCAGCGCAGGCGATCCGGGCTTTGAAGGTGCTTCGCTGGGCGGGGAATGCCGGGTCTATTTCAACAACTCGACCCCGGTTGATTCCACCGAACTGGCCAAGAAGGCCTATGATCGGCTCGATTCGATCGTGAAGCGGGCCGGCGGACCCGAGGCGCTCCGGGACAATCCCGAGCTGATCCCGCAAGTCCACATCCGCGGTGACCAGAACGCCCCGTGGCGCTGCATCGCCGGTGCGATCTACAACGTCCAGGCGGCCGGCTATCCGACTGTCGGCTTCATCTCGACCCCGGTCGATCCAGAGGGCTAGGCCCTCCCGATCCGGTCCTTCAATTCAGGAGTAACCCACAATGGCAATGTCAGGCGGCAGCGATGATGGCGAGCCGATGATGGAAATGAACACGACGCCGCTGATCGACGTCATGCTCGTTTTGCTCATCATGTTCATCATCACAATTCCGGTGGCGACCCACGCCGTCAATATCGATCTGCCGGCCCCAACACCGCCGACCGACGTTCCACCGCCCAAGCGCGACAAGAACAAGGTCTACATCTCACCGGAAGGGATCGTTCTATGGAACGGTCTGGCCGTCAATAACTCGGAATTGCTGTTCCAGTTGCAGGCGACGATGAAATACAAGCCCGAGCCCGAACTGCAGTTCGAGCCCGATGGCCAGGCTCCCTATGACATCACCGCCAAGGCGCTGAACGTCATCAAGGGTTCCGGGGTGGCTGCCTTCGGCTTCGTCGGCAATGAAAAGTATGCCGGGTTCAACAAGGCTGCCAACGCCAAGTCGGAATAGGCCGGGCACGGGAACCTTCTGGTTCCCAGACGACCAGCCAGATCAAGGGGCGGAGCGATCCGCCCCTTTTTCGTTGCCCAGATCCCGGCACCTCAATCCCCGGTTGGATCAATCCGCATCGCCGCCCCGGCAAGGCTCTCGGCCTCGAACAGCAGTTCGTCGTCAGCCTGACCCTGCGGCAGGCTCTCACGCCCGATCATCACCAGCACCGGCACCGCGAGCGGACTGACCCGGTCGAGCACAACATGCCGCACCTCGCGACCTGCCCGGCCCAGCAGGTCAGCGAGCCGCCCGACATCGGTCATCCGCGCCCGGGCATCGGCCCAGGCCGCTTCGATCAGGACATGATCGGGTTCATACTTGCGCAGAACATCATAGATCAGGTCGGTCGAAAAGGTCACCTGCCGCCCGGTCTTGCGCTTGCCGGGCTGCTGGCGTTCAACCAACCCGGAGATCACCGCCACTTCGCGGAAAGCGCGGCGCAGCAGGTAGCTGTCCTCAACCCACGCCGAAAACTCCTCGGTCAGGATATCAGGTGAAAGCAGCGCTGCCGGATCGCTGACCGGTCGCAGGCTCCAGACCGCCAGCGAATAGTCATTGGCCACGAACCCCATCGGCGCGAGGCCGCGCTCTTCCATCCGCCGGGTGATCAGCATGCCAAGCGACTGGTGCGCCGGCCATCCAGCGAAGCAATAGAACACCGTGTAATGCTTGCACTCATGCGGGAAGCTCTCAACCAGCAGCTTGCCTGGCCCCGGCAGCTCTGACCGCCAGTCCTGCACCTCAAGCCATTCGCGCACGTCATCGGGCAGCCGTGCCCATCCGGCGCGATCTGCCAGCAGGCCCTGCACCCGCTCGGCCAGATGGGTGGTCAGCGGCAGGCGCTGGCCCATGTAACTCGGGATCTGCCCGGTCCTTTTTGCAGCGCGAACGACCAACTCGCTCTCGCGCATCGATTCAACCTCAAGATCGAGCCCGGCGAACCGGATGGTGTTGCCCGGGCGCAGGGCAGCCGCAAAACTCTCTTCGACCCGGCCCAACGATCGCCCGTTGCGGAACCGGACGTCAATCATCTCGCTATCAATAATGATCCCGGCGTTAAGCCGGAACCGCGCGGCGTGTTCAGGATGAGTCAGTCGCCAAAGTCCGCCTCGATCTTTGACGATCCGCTGGAACCGGTCATAGGCGCGCAAGGCATAGCCACCGCTGGCGACGAAACTCAGCACCCGCTCCCACATCGCCGCATTGACCCAGGCATAGGGCTGGCAGCTTTGCACCTCGGCCAGCAAGGCCGCGCCATCGAAGGGCCCCGCACAAGCGCAGACCATCACGTGCTGGGCCAGCACATCGAGCCCACCCGCCCGAAATGCCTCGCCATCGCGCTGGCCCTCCTCCACCGCTTGCTTGGCCGCCATCGCCTCGAGGAATTCAAACCGGTTACCGGGAACCAACAGCGCGCGGCTCGGCTGATCGAGCCGGTGGTTTGCCCGTCCGATCCGCTGGAGCAGCCGCGACGAACCCTTGGGTGCACCCATCTGCACTACCAGATCGATATCGCCCCAATCGACCCCCAGATCGAGGCTGGAGGTCGCGACCAGCGCCCGCAGCTCCCCGCGCGCCATCGCCCCTTCCACCTTGCGGCGAGCCTCCTTGGAGAGCGAGCCGTGGTGCACGGCGATCGGCAGATTCTCGTCATTGGCGTTCCACAGCTGCTGAAAAATGAATTCGGCCAGAAACCGGGTGTTGCAGAAGATCAGCGTGGTCTTGTTGACCTTGATCTCGCGGATCAGCTGCGGCACGGCCCAGGCCGCCGCGTGCCCACCCCATGGCACCCGGGCTTCTTCAGGCAGCAGAATCGACAGCTCGGCCGGTGCTCCGGGCTCGCCTTGAACGATTGTGACATCCCTTGCCCGGCCCCGCGGCGCGAGCCACGCGGCAAAGTCGGCCGGATCGGCCAATGTCGCGGATAGCCCTACCCGCTGAAGCCCCGGCGAAAGCGCCTGAAGCCGTGCCAGCGCAAGCGCAAGCAAATCGCCGCGCTTGGTTGGAGCGAAAGCATGGATCTCGTCGACCACCACGCGCTTCAGCCCCGCAAACAGCGTCGCAGCCTCTGGATAGGACAACAGCAGCGAAAGCGATTCGGGAGTGGTCAGCAGCACATGCGGCGGATTGGCGCGCTGGCGGGCCTTGCGCTCAGAAGGCGTATCGCCGCTGCGCACCTCGATCCGCAGCGGCAGGCCCAGTTCGGCCACCGGGGTCAGCAGATTGCGCTGCACATCATGCGCCAGCGCCTTCAGCGGTGAAACATAAAGCGTGTGGAGCCCATCCGGCGGCGGCGCAGCGGCCAGGCGCTCGGCAGTGAAATCCACCAAGGTCGGCAGGAACCCGCCAAGCGTCTTGCCCGCCCCCGTGTCGGCAACGAGCAAAGCATGACGACCCGCCGCGGCTACCTCAAGCATCTCCGCCTGATGTCGCCGCAGGTGCCAGCCACGACTGGCGAACCATGCGGCGAGTTCTGACGGGAGCGGGGCGGCGGTCATGCCTGCCCACCATGCCACGCATTGCGGTGCGGTGCATCATTGGTGCTATCTTAGCGACCTGCAGAGTGGCATCACCACCGCGATGCAGGTGCCCGACTATTCCGAACTGACCGCCATCGCGCTGGCCCTGGCACTTGGCCTGCTAATCGGCCTTCAACGAGGCTGGGCCAGCCGGGAAAGCGCACCTGGCAGCCGCTTTGCCGGGATCCGTACTTATGCCTTGTTCGGACTGGTCGGCGGCCTGGCAGGAGCGCTCCAGGCCCGGGCAGCGGGGCTTGCCACCGTGTTGCTCGCTGCCAGCGCCGCGCTGGTAGTGCTGGGTTACTGGCGCAGCACCGCAGGCAAGGCCTCGATCAGCGGCACAGCCAGTCTGACCGGTCTGATTGCCCTGGCCTGCGGATTTCTGGCCGGGAGCGGCGAGTTCGCACTGGCCAGTGCCCTGGCGGGAACAACGGTTCTGGTGCTGGCGCAGCGCAGCCGCTGGCATCATTGGCTGCGGCACATTGACGAGGCCGAGATGCTGGCAATTGCCCGCTTCGCGCTGATTGCCCTCGTCGTCCTGCCGCTGTTGCCCAATAACCCGATGGGGCCGCTGGATGCCTGGCGGCCGCGCCAGTTGTGGCTGGTGGTCGTGCTGGTTTCGGGCTTCTCGTTCGCGGGCTATGCGGCCGTCAAATTGCTGGGTCCGGCGCGCGGGGTGCTTGCAACGGCGCTGGCGGGCTCGATGGTTTCCTCCACCGCTGTCACCGCTTCATTGGCAGGAAAACTGCGCAACGGATCGGGCGATCCGATGCTGCTCAACGCCGGAATTGCCCTGGCCAGCGCGACGATGTTCTTGCGGGTCATGCTGCTGACCGGGGCTCTCGCAACCTTTGCCCTGCCCGGTTTCGGCACTCTTGCCGCGCCGGGTATGGCGGTCAGCCTGGTCGCCTGTTGGCTGATCCTGCGCCGCCACGGCGATGGAAGCGCACCGGTGGACGGTGCGATGAAGCTACGCAACCCATTCGACGTGATGTCTGCCCTGCTACTGATGGGGCTGACCATGCTGCTGACCCTGGTCGCGCGCTGGGTGCTGGACCGCTATGGCGATGCCGGACTTGCCACCGTGCTGGCAATTTCGGGCTCGGTCGATGTCGATTCGGCGATTATAACCATGGGCAATCTGCCAGCAGATACGCTGACCCCGCGTCTGGCCGCGCTGGTGCTGGCGCTTCCGGTGATACTCAACACCTTGTTCAAAACGGCAACACTGCTCAGCATCGCCGGCTGGCGCAAAGCTTGGCCGGCGGCGACGGCAATGCTCGCCAGCCTGATTGCACTCGGTGGCGGGGTTCTTGCAGTCTATCAAAGCGTCGACCTGATAATCTGAACCAATACCCGTCTATGCTGAGCTTGTCGAAGCACTGTCCTTTTCTTCGTGCCTCGCGCGCAAAAGCTTGAAGAAAAAGCAGTCCGTCGAAAAGCTCAGGATGAACGGATGTGTGGGTGAAGCAATTCACATCTCGCGCATCTTGCTCTAGCCGTGCCGCGTCGATTCCCGCACCAACAGCGTCACCGGCACCCGGCGCTGCTCGTGGCTTTCCCCGGCGATCCCGGCCAGCAGCTTGTCGACCATCATCGCGCCTGCTGCGGCAAAATCCGGCTGGACAGTGCTGAGCGGCGGCATCGCGTTGGCACTGGCGCGGATCCCGTCGAATCCGATCAGCGCGATCTGCTGGGGCACCTTGACCCCTCCTTCGGTCAGTTCGCGCAAGGTTCCCAGCGCAATCTCGTCACAGACCGCGAAAATTCCATCGCAGGGTCGGCCGCTGGCGAGCAAGGCCTGGGCAGCGCGGCGGCCTTGCTCCTCGCGGCTCAGGCCATCCTCAATTTCGACCAACCATGGCTCTAGTCCAGCGCGCTCCATCCGGTCGGCATAGCCGTCATAGCGTTCCTGAAACTGGCGCTGGAGCGAATCGAGCGAGGCGATGCAGGCAATCTTGCCGCAGCCACGCTCGATCAGGTGGCCGGTCGCCAGCCGCGCGCCTTCGTGATTGTCGCTGCGGATCCATTCAAGCTCGTCATAGGGCGAGCCCCAGCAAACCCAGTGCATGCCGGACTGGGCCAGATCGCGGTAATAGTCCCAAGCCGCCTCGTTCTGGGTCGTTCCGATCACGATCAGGCCATCGGCCTTGCGCTGTTCCTCATAACGGCCAGAGAAGTTGGCAGGGCCATCCTGAAACGACACGAGCGTCTCAAACCCGCGCGCCGAGGCTGCCGCGCAAATCGATCCGAGCAACGCATAAGTGAACGGGTTGAGGTCTTTGCGGTCCTCATCCGGGCGGCAGATCACCACCACGGCCAGCGTCCCGGTCTTCCCCGTACGCAGCCGCGCGGCATTGTTGTCGACGTAATAGTTGAGCCGCTGCGCCGCCTCGGCCACGCGCAAGCGGGTTGCCTCGCTGACCACCGGATCGCCCGCCAGCGCGCGGCTGACGGTGGATTGGCTGACCCCGGCTTCGGCGGCAACGTCGAACGAGGTAACCCGGAACGTGCGCGGCTTGGGCTTGTCCATCACATCGCCGAAATGCCGCCGTCGAGCTTGAGCTCGGCACCGGTCATGAAGCGGCTTTCGTCGCTGGCAAGGTAGAGCACGCCATTCGCAATATCATCCGGATGGCCGACCCGCTTGAGCGGGATCTGGCGCGCCAGCTTGTCCATGATCACGTCCTTGGATTTTCCAGTAGAGACCACCATGCCATCAAGGATCGGGGTGTCGATGAAAGTCGGATGGACCGAATTGCTGCGGATGTCCCAACCCATCTTGGCGCAATACAGCGCGACTGACTTGCTCAGCATCCACACTGCCGCCTTGCTGGCATTATAGCCGGGCATCGTGTCGCTGGCGATGAGACCCGCGATCGAGGAGATGTTGATGATCGATCCGGGCTGGTTGTCCTTCAGCAGCGGGATCGCCTTCTGGCAGCCAAGGAACACCGATTCGACGTTGATCGCGAAACCTTTTTGCCATTCGGCCAGAGTGCAGGTTTCAATGTTTCCGCGCACGCCCACACCAGCGTTGTTGACCAGCACCGAGAGACCACCGAGCCGCGCCTGTGCCACTTCCATCGCTGCAACCCAGTCGGCTTCCTGCGTCACGTCTAACTTGACTGCAAAGGCGGTGCCTTCGCCCAGCTCAGAATTGATCCTCGCCGCCTGCCCGGCTGCACCTTCGGCGTTGATATCGGCGAGCAACACCTTGGCCCCCTCACGCGCCAGCATCATCGCCTGCGCCGCGCCCAGACCTTGTGCCGCGCCGGTGATCAGCGCCTTCTTGCCTTGAACTCTTCCGGCCATTGCAGTCATCCTCCCATGATCTGTGGAGCGAGCAGCATCATCAGCCGCACGTCAATCCCCAATCCGCGGTTGCGCGCAGCTTCGACGAATTGGGGCAGGTCGGAGAGGGCGACTCGGTGAACGGTTATGTCCTCACCTTCGACCCCGCCGCCAGGTCCAATTCGGCTTAGTCCATAAGCCCTCAGCAAAGTGAAACTCTCGCTGATCATCCCAGGGGAAGAGTAGAATTCGCCTGCAATCTCCATCCGCGCGGCGGTGTATCCGGTTTCCTCTTCGAGCTCACGAATGGCGGCGGTGACCACGTCCTCATCGGGCGCGCTGTCATCGTCGCCGATCAGGCCGGCAGGAAGTTCGAGGCAGGGTTTACCGAGCGGCACTCGGAATTGCTCAACCAGCAGGATGTGGTCATCGTCGTCGATCGCGAGAATTACGGCAGCCTTGATCCCGCGCGAGCGCGAAACATATTCCCACTTGCCCTTGACCTTGGCGGTGATGAACTTGCCTTGCCAGACGATTTGTTCCTGATTTTCGTTCATTCGCGATGGCTACACGAACAGGATGTGCGCGGTCTAGAGTTCGATCAGCCGGTCGGGCAGTTCGTTCCTGTCGTCGTCGGCGCGAGGGAAATGCTGCGCCAGCACGGCACCGACCCGCTCGACCGCCGCGACCATTCCGGTGCCGGGCCGCCCGGCTTTGATTTCAGTGATCAGCGCGGCCATCGCCTCCCCCCAGACATCGGGCGAGACCTTATCGGCAATGGCCGCATCGGCGACAATCTCTGCCCGGTGTTCGGCGAGGCTGAGGTAGATCAGAATCCCGGTTCGGCCATGGGTGCGGCGTTCGGCCCCGACCTTGAAGTACCGCACTGCCCGGTCACGAACACGGGCGTGCTTGAGCGAGCCAGGGACCAGTGCGAGCCGCAGCGGCTTCCACAGTTGCAGCAGCCACATCGCCATGAATTTCACCGTGGCGGCGGCCAGCCCCAAGGCCAGGACGTGCTGCGCCGACCAGTCACTGGCCCAGTTGCCAAGGAGCCAGTCGATCTTGGAGAGGTAGAAAGCAGGGAACAGCGTCAACCCGGCCAGCGCGGCAAAGCCAGCCAATGCCGACCACAACAGGGCCACATCGTGAAACGAATTGCTCTCGCCCGCGATGATCGTCACGATTTCGCCGGCGCTTTGCCCCTCGGCCGCAGCAACTGCCGCGCTGACCGCCTGGTGATCGGCTTCGCCAAGGTGAACTGGGGGATGGATCATGCGTGCCTCCTACCAGCTGCCTGAAGCGCCGCCGCCGCCGAAGCTGCCGCCTCCGCCGCCCCAGCTGCTTCCGCCGCCACCGCCGCCGCCACCGCTCCAACCGCCACC
>CALMBN010000047.1 GCA_937860195.1 uncultured Novosphingobium sp. | reverse complement strand
TCACACCGACGCGGCGGTCACGCGGTTCCGAGGAGCCCTCGCCGCGGCCTTTGGGAGCAGCGCCCCTCGTCTCGCCACCCGCCTGTACGAGGGCCTCGTCGATTCGCAGCTCAAATCCGAGGACATTCAAGGCGCGCTGCGCTACGCCGAGGCGGCCGAAGGCTCCACCGAGGCGCTCGGGGAATTCGGCCCCAGCGAGCGCATCAAGACCGCGTTCCTCACCGCCCGGATCCAGCGTGTCGCGCAGAACCTTCCCGGATTGCGCGAGGCGGTGGGCCGCGCGATGAAGATCTCCGACGAGAGCGGCGATCGCCTGCTGCAGGCGCAAAGCGCTCTCGACGCGGCCCGGCTGTGCCTGGAGGCCGATCCGGACCTCGCCCTCTCCATCCTGGAACGCGGCCTGCTCCGCGCGCGTGAGGCCGACGCCCTTGCGATCGAGGCCGCCATCTGCGGGCATATCGCTTCCATCCAGATCCGTCGCGGCTTCGTGACGGACGCGCGCGCCAACTCGGAAGCGGAGATGGAAGCCATCGGGCGGGCCGGGATGATCAGGGGGTCCTTGCGAAATCGCCTGCGCCTCGCGCGGTGCTTCGACCTGCTCGGCGACTTGAAGCAATGCGCCGACATGCTGGAATCCGAGACGCCGCCCGAAGGCGATCCTTCTCTCGCGGTGGGTTTCCTGTCCTATCGCTCGCAGATCAAACTTTCCCAGGGCCGGCTGCGCGGGGCGCTCGAAGATGCCGAAACCGCGGTCCGTAACGCAGCCCGCGGTACCGGCCGTGATCTTGCCGACGCCTTGCTTCAACGCGCGGGCTACGCCCTCGCCACCGCGGATATCGCCGCCGCCGAGGCCGACCTTGAAGGAGCACGGCGCGCGTCGGAGTCGGCCCGAGGCGTCCACCGCCCCTTCGAGGAAGCCCTCCTCGGGCTCGCCGGAACTCAGCTGATGATTCTCACGGGAGATCTCAACCGGGGCGCCTCGCTCTCCGAGAACGCCGGTCTCAACTTCGAGCGGGGGTCCCACGAGATCTGGGCGAGCGCCACCCGCCTTCTTACCGCGCGTTGTCTTGCCCGCACCGACCCGCCCTCCGCCGACCGGCTGGCCGCGCGGGTCGCCCAAGCAGCACAGGCGAGTGCGGTTCTGCTGCTGTCTGACGTGGATGGGCTGTTTAATCGCAACCCGGCTGATCCTGCCGCGAAACTGCTCAATGAAGTGCACGGCGTGAGCGCCGAGATCCACGCGATGGCCAGCGATGGTAGCTCCAGCGGTTTGGGCTCCGGAGGGATGACCAGCAAGTTGCAAGCAGCTGAAATCGCTGAGCGCGCCGGGATCGCGCTTGCTATTGCTTCTGGCCTCCATGACGCACCGATTGCCCGTGCGACCCAGCAAGGGATCGGCACGCTCTTTCTGCCCCGCCGCAAGGATGGCGCGCGGAAGGCCTGGCTGGCGGGAAGGTTGCGGCTGAAAGGCGCGCTGATAGTCGATGCCGGCGCGGCGCGGGCACTGGGCAAAGGCTCTAGCCTGCTTGCTGCCGGGGTCGTGCAGGTTGAAGGCGAGTTCGAGCGCGGCGATGCTGTGGCGGTGCGCAGTGAAGCCGGAGTCACGCTCGCGCACGGCCTCGCCGAATACGATGCCGCCGAATGCGCCCACCTGATGGGGCGCCAATCGATCGAACACGCCGCGATTCTCGGTTACGCTCCGCGCCCGGCGGTGATCCATCGCGACCAGATGGTGCTGCTGTGACTATAGCGGTCACGGGTGCGACAGGCTTTGTTGGTCAGGCGCTGCTCGACCAGGCCGCCGACAAACCGCGTCAAATCAAAGCTTTGACCCGTAGACCTCAAAGCGGTCGAAGCGGAATCGACTGGGTTGAGGGTGATCTCGACAACAAGCCTGCACTTCGTCAGCTGGTATCTGGAGCAGAGGCGGTGATCCACATCGCCGGGGTGGTCAACGAAGCTGCGCAGTTCGCACGCGGTAATGTTACAGGCACGCTGAATGTGATCGAAGCCTGTCTGGCCGAAGGCGTGCAACGCTTGATCCAGGTCTCCTCGCTTTCCGCGCGTGAGCCGGAACTGTCAGCCTATGGTGCCAGCAAGTCCCGTGCTGAAAAGCTGGTCATGGCTTCCGGGCTGGACTGGACCATCGTCCGTCCGCCGGGAATCTATGGGCCGCGCGATGTCGACTATTTTGAAATGTTCCGGATGGCCCGCTGGGGTTTGTTGCCGGTGCCGCCCAAAGATGGCCGGTCCTCGCTGATCCATGTCGATGATCTCGTCCGGTTACTGCTCGTGCTTGTCGCTGGCGGCGAGGGGGTGACACACCAGACTTTTGAACCCGATGATGGCCGGGAGGGTGGCTGGACTCACTATGAGCTTGCGCGCGCGATCGGCTGGGCGATGGGCCGCCGCCCGTGGGTGATCCATCTCAGCCGCGCTTCGCTCGAACGCGCAGCCCGCGCTGACCGGCTGGTTCGCCGCAGCAAAGCCCGTCTGACCCCTGACCGGGTGGGCTATATGAGCCATCCCGACTGGGTCGTGACCAATGGTGCCCGTCCGCCACGCGGCCTGTGGCAGCCGCTCGTGCCGACCCGCGAAGGGTTGAAAGCGACGGCTGAATGGTATCAGGAGATGCGTTGGCTCTAAGCAGCTGCTTATGCCGGTTGATTTAAGCGCCTGTGTCTCGCGCCAGGCCTGATCCGTGGCCATGGTTCGACGTGTCCCCGTGCAAGGAGCAGCTGCCATGGAAGATCAACCCGTCAAACCCAAGCGCTGGGATCCGATCATCAAGCTGACCCACTGGGGTATTGTCGCAGCGGTAATCGGCAACGCCATTGCCACCGAGGAAGGATCCGGCTGGCACATCTGGGTCGGCTATGGCCTCGCCGCGCTCCTCGCCTTGCGGCTGCTGTGGGGGCTGATCGGTCCGGCCAATGCGCGCTTTTCGGCCTTTCCACCCAGTCCCGGCCGTGCGATCGATCACCTCGGCGAAATCAGCCGCGGGGAAGTGACCCGGCACCAATCGCACAATCCGCTGGGAGCATTGATGGCCTATGCGATCTGGGCAACTTTGCTGGTGATCACCGGCAGCGGCATCGCCATGTCGGGACCGCCGCCTGCCGACCCTTCCGCAGTCAGCGGCGAGCGCGGAGAGGGCGAAAGAGCTGAAGCCCGCGATAAGGCGGAAGATGACGAGCAGGCGGCGCGCCCGCAAGCCGAATTCGGCAACATCGTAATCGCGCCGGCCAGTGCCAATGACAGCGGCGAAGCGGACGGCGAAAGCGAGAATGAGGAACTCTTCGAAGAAGTGCACGAAATCGCGGTCAATTTGCTTTATGTGCTGATCGCGCTGCACCTGGCCGGGGTGATATTCGAAACCCGCCGCTCGGGCCGTGAGATCGTCGAGGCAATGCTTCCGGGGGGTAACCGCCGAGGCTGACAGGAGGGGCAATGGCAAAAGGTCCACAGAACCAGCTCAAGCGCCGCGAACGGCAGCCCATGCTGGTCGCGACTGTGGTTGTGGTCCAGGCGGTGGCGGCCACGTTCTTTGTCGCCGATGCATTTGGCGATGTGATTGAAGACGGGTTCACCTGGCACATCGTGATCGAAGCGTTCGTTGCGATTTCGCTGCTGGCTGGAGTAGTGCTGGGAGCCTGGCACTTGCGCATGCTGTTGGCTGAGGCGAACCTGAGTGAAAAAGCCCTGGCCGTGGCGCGCGGCGCGCTAGCCGATCATCTCACCGTCCAGTTCGGTGACTGGGGGCTGACCGCCGCTGAGGCCGATGTTGCTTTGTTTGCCCTGAAAGGCTGCGATGTCACCGAAATTGCCGAGATGCGCGGCGCGGCCCAAGGCACGGTCCGCGCGCAGCTGAGCCAAGTCTATGCCAAGGCCGGGGTGACGAGCCAGGCAGGACTGGTCAGCCTGTTTTTCGAGGACCTGCTCTAGAAAGCGGGATCGTAGCCCGGCGGCAGTGCCTCTGCGGCGCCATCGGCATGGATGCCGCATTCGGTCTTGTCCCAGCCCTTCCAGCGGCCAGCGCGGGCGTCTTCTCCGAGGGCAACCATGCTGGTGCAGGGCGAACAGCCGATTGACGGATAACCTTGCGCCACCAAGGGATGCGCGGGCAGGCCGGTAGCGGCGAAATAACTGGCGATCTGGTCGCTCGACCAGTCGGCCAGCGGATTGACCTTGAGCCGGCCCTGCACGTCGGTGGCATCCAGTTCGAACCGGGCGAGCCCGGCGCGGGTCGCGCTTTGAAAGCCTTTGCGGCCGGTGAAACTGGCATCGAACCCGGCCAGCGCCCCCACCAGCGGCAGAACCTTGCGAATTTCGCAGCAACCATCGGGATCGTAGGACCAGCGCAGGCCGCTTTCATCACGCTTGGCCAGCAGCGCGGGATCGGGGGTCAGGTTGATCAGATTTGTCAGACCCAGCCGCGCGGTAATTTCGTCGCGATAGGCCAGTGTCTCCGGAAAGTGCTTGCCGGTTTCGAGGAACAGCACCGGCACGGCAGGATCGATGCTGGCGATTAGGTGGAGCAGCACCGCGCTTTCAGCGCCGAAGCTGGAAACCGCCGCGATCCGCCCAGCGAGGCCTTCGCGCAAAACCGTGCCCAGCATCTCTTGCGAGGCGACTCCCGCAAAGCGCGCATTGAGTGCATCGGCATCCGCCGCAGTAAACCGCGCGGAGGTATCGAGCACATCGATGCGGCGCGCGGCTTCAGCCATGCCGCAGGTTCCAGATCGGCACGCGGCCATCAGCTGCAGGTTGATAGACGTGGTTCAATCGCGCCAAAGCCGCTTCGGCGTCGGCTGGGTTCAGCGGGATGTCGGGGGCAAAGGCATCAAACCCGCAGCGCCGCAGATGGCCCAAATGATCGACTGGCAGCTCGCCCACCGCGCGCAGTTCGCCGGTGTAGCCCGCCTCACGCAACACCCGTGCCGAAGTGAACCCGCGGCCATCGGTAAAGACCGGGAAGTTGACTTCGACCAGCCTGATCCGGTCCAGATGCGGCAGCAGATCGCGGGCATCGTCACCCGGTTCGAGCCGGACAGCGGCGGCGTTGGTTTGGGACCCGAACACGTCCACAGTCACGCCGGGGTCGGCGACAGGTTCGTCATCGCGAAAGCGGAATTGGACATCACCCATAGATCGCCTCCTTGAATGGGGCCATGCCGACCCGGCGGTAGGTATCGAGGAAGCGCTCTTCACCCTGCTTGTTGGCCAGGTAAACCTCGGTGGCGGTCTCGATGGCATCGACGATTCCGTCCTCGGAGAATCCCGGGCCGGTAATCGTGCCGAGCGAGGTATCGTCGCCCTCGCACCCGCCGAGCAGCAGTTGATAGTTCTCCAACCCCTTCTTATCGACACCCAGAATCCCGATGTGACCGGCATGGTGATGTCCGCAGGCGTTGATGCAACCCGAAATATTCATCTCCAGCTCGCCGATGTCATGCTGAAAATCCATGTCCTCAAAACACTCGGCGAGAGCTTTTGCCAGCGGGATAGAACGCGCATTCGCCAGCGTACAAAAATCGCCACCAGGGCAGCAAATCATATCGGTAAGCAGCCCGATATTCGCAGTCGCCATGCCCAATCTTTTGGCTTGCTCCCACAACGCAAACAGCTCGCTTTGCGGCACATCTGCCAACACTAAATTTTGCATATGCGTGATGCGCAACTCGCCAAAACTAAATTGCTCGGCCAATTCCGCCGCCGCATCCAACTGTTCCGCCGTCGCGTCGCCTGGCGCGATGCCTGTCTTTTTCAGCGACACCACCACGGCTG
>CALMBN010000046.1 GCA_937860195.1 uncultured Novosphingobium sp. | reverse complement strand
CGGATGATCTCTTCCCTCGGCCAGCACACCGTCTCGGAATACCTGCTGGTGCGACTGCTGACAGATACCGGGATCGAGGGCGCCGGCGAAGAAGTCGGCACGCGACACGCCACGGCAGCCCAGCGCCTGATGCGCCAGCAGAGTGTATTTCCGGACCGCTTGGTAAATTTCTGGTGAAATTTCCGCCGGAAGCACGTGCTTGGAGCCGCCATCCCCGTATTTCGCCTCGTAATCGTAGAAGGCGAGGCCTTTGAGCGGCACGATGTCGATCACGCCGGAGGCCTCCCCGCCGATCACCGCACAGGTCAATTCCCGTCCGGCGACGAAGCTCTCGACCATGATCGCCCCGTCGAGATCGGGGATCCGGGCTATCGCTTCGGGCGGCGCGTTGGCGCCTGACCGCACGATCACGACGCCGACGCTCGACCCCTCCGCGATCGGCTTGGCCACATAAGGCGGCTCGATCACGTGCCGGCTGGCAGCCTCCGCGCGGGCGACCAACACGCCCGTCGCTACCGGCACGCCGGCCGCCTCCATCAGCGTCTTGGCGGCATCCTTTAGGCCCATCGCTTCAATGCTCTCCGGGCTGGGGCCAACCCAGATCAGCCCGGCCTTGATCACTTCGCGGGCGAAATCGGCGTTTTCGCTCAAGAAGCCATAGCCGGGGTGGATCGCCTCCGCCCCGGTGGCCTGGGCAGCGGCGATGATCTTGGCGCCGACCAGGTACGATTCGCGCGCGGGCGACGGTCCGATATGCACGGCCTCATCGGCCTGGCGCACGTGCAGCGCCTTGGCATCGGCATCGGAATAGACCGCGATGGTCCTGATCCCCATTGCCCGCGCGGTGCGGATGATCCGGCAGGCAATTTCGCCGCGGTTGGCGATCAGGAGTGATGAAAACATGGGGACAGTGGCTAGGCTGCAAATCCGGGCGCTGCAATGCCCCTTGCGCACCGCGCGGCGCGACACTAGAGCGACCCGCAAACCTATCAGCTGCATTCTCAGGCGGGGCTCGATCCATGTCAGACCGTTTCAATACCATTGCCGGATGGACGCTGTTTTCCGGCATCGTCCTGCTTGGCGCGTCCGCCGTCAGCTCGCGTTATTTCCTCGCCGACAAGCACCAGCGGCCCGAGAAGATGGGTTTTGAGATTGCCGGGGTCGTTCAGGAAGGCGAAGGCGGCAAGGCAGCCGAACCGATCGAGGCGTTGCTGGCAACAGCAGATCCGGCCAAGGGTCAAAAGACTTTCGCGAAATGCGCCAGCTGTCACAATGCCGATCAGGGCGGGGCTGCCGGACTGGGTCCGAACCTGTTCGGGGTCTTGGGCAAAAGTGTCGCGAGCGGCGGGTTCGCCTATTCCGAAGCGCTCAAGGGCAAGGGCGGCAAGTGGGACTGGGCCGCGATGAACACCTGGCTGACCAACCCGGCGGCTTACGCCCCCGGAACGGCCATGTCCTTCGCCGGTCTGTCCGATCCAAAAGAACGGGCCAATCTGCTGGTCTATCTCAATTCCAAGGGTTCGAACCTGCCGCTTCCGGCGGTTCCTGCTGCGGCACCGGCAGAGGGCGCGCCTGCAGAAGCGGCCAAGGAAGCCCCCAAGGGCAAATAGGTCCTCTCACGAACCAGGTTTTCAAAGGGCGGGGCTGAAAGGCTCCGCTCTTTTGCTATGCTCCCTTGAACCCTTGCGCGATCACATACCATTCCGACGAGTCCTTGCGGCTCGATGGCGGTTTGGCGTGTTTGACCGTGGCGAAGTGCTTTTTCAGCAATGCCAGCAGTTCGGCATCAGTGCCGCCCGCCAGCACCTTGGCGACAAAAGCCCCGCCCGGCGCGAGATGGCCGATTGCGAAGTCCGCAGCAGTTTCAACCAGGCCCATGGTCCGCAGATGGTCGGTCTGCTTGTGGCCCACGGTATTGGCGGCCATGTCCGACAAAATCAGATCGGGCTGACCATCGAGTGCTTCGGCCAACGCTGCGGGAGCCTCATCAGCCATGAAGTCCATCTCGAAAATGGTAACGCCTTCAATGGGTTCGGTCGGCAACAAATCGATGCCCACAACGCAGGCCTTTGGGTTGATCTTGCGGATCACCTGCGCCCAGCCGCCCGGTGCGATCCCCAGATCGACCACGCGTTTTGCGCCTTTGATCAGGCCAAACTTCTGATCGATCTCGATCAGCTTGAAAGCCGCGCGGCTGCGCCAGCCTTCGGCCTTGGCCTGTTTGACATAGGGGTCGTTGAGCTGGCGGGTCAGCCAGCGGACCGAGCTGGTGCTGCGCTTTTTCCCGGTTTTGAGCCGTTCGTTCGGATCTTTGCCTGAGCGGCTCATACTTCACCGCGCTTCGAAAGCCGTAGCTCGGCGCGAATCTTGTCACCATTGCCGCCAGCCGCCATCAGTCCGCGCAAGATGCCTTCGCGGATGCCGCGGTCGGCGGCGGTGATGGTGTTCGACGGCCAGCGGCGGCAGATCGCCGTCAAGGAATGGCAACGCCCGCAGTTGAACAGCCGATCACTGTCGAGCTCGTGCAGGCAGCGGGTGACGATCCACCTCCGCGTCCTGCCGAAATTTGGACTTCACCCCTCCGATCGGGCATGACCATCGGACTTCGTGGCGGCTTGGTCCGCTTTCGGGCGCTCTGGAAGGCCGGGATCGTCACTCCCGGCCTTCCGCTTTTGGACGCCCCTCATCGCTACCGGCTACGCTCGCGCGG
>CALMBN010000045.1 GCA_937860195.1 uncultured Novosphingobium sp. | reverse complement strand
TCGTCGAGGCCGAGATAGAGGGCTATCGCCGACAGGATTGTCGCGCCGGCCACGTCGAATTGACGGTAAAGCTCGCTAAAAACATCCTTGAACCCTTCGGGCCGGACCGGCCAGACATTGGGTGGCATCGAGGCATCGGCGAGCGGACTTCCGGCGGGCAGATCGCGCCCGACATGCCAGAACTCCTTCAGATCGTGGTGTTTGGCATCTTTCGCAATCTCGACCCCGAACGGTGTGTACCCGCGCGCTCCGCCGATTTCGGGATCGTGGTAGCCGCGCTTTTCCGCATCCGGCAACGCGAAGAACGCTTCGCTCAGCCGCCAGGCGCGTTCGATCAGGTTGCGATCAATGTCGAAATCCCTGACCAGGGCAAAGCCGAAAGTCTTGAAGCTATCGCCGATTCCCGCGGCAAATTTGGCTTTCGGCATGGTCAGTGAGAGAACGGGCAGCGAAGTCATGCTCATCGGTGGACAGGTCCCAATTCTGGTGCGATGGCCCGCCAATAGCCCTTTTCGGACAATCTGACATGACCAAAATCAATTCCTGCTGGCTGATGAAGTCTGAGCCTGATGTCTACGGCTGGGACGATCTGGTGGCAGAGGGCGAGGGTACCTGGGACGGGGTCCGCAACTATACCGCGCGGCTGCACCTGCGCGCCATGAAAGTCGGCGACCCGGTTTTCTTCTATCACTCCAACATCGGGGTGGAGATCGTCGGCGTGGCAGAGGTGACCAAGGAAGGCTTTCAGGATCCGAGTGACGACACCGGGCGCTGGACCTCGGTCAAGATCAAGCCGGTGCGAAAGCTTGCGCGGCCGGTGACGCTGAAGGAAATCAAGGCCGATCCAAAGCTCGCGGATATGGATCTGCTGACCAAGTTCCGGCTTTCGATCTCACCGGTCAAGCCAGAGGAGTGGAAGCACATCCTTACCCTTGCGAATCGCCCGGCTTAAGGTTTCGCCTTTGATCGCAGCCCAGAAATCGTCGCGCCACCGGCGCTGAGCTGTTCGACATCTATGACCAGGTGAAGCAAGCGAAGCCCCTTGCGGCCCTGTGCCTCGGCCAATGCAGTCGCGAATTCGTCAGTGGTTTCAACCCGCCGCGCCCAGCCGCCATAGGCCACTGCCAGCGCCGCAAAGTCGGGATTGTGCAGCGTCGTGCCCGAAACCCGCGTCGGAAACTCACGCTCCTGGTGCATCCGGATCGTGCCATAGGCGCTGTTATCGACCAGCACGACCAGCAGGTTGCAGCCATGCTGCACCGCCGTTGCCAGTTCCTGTCCGTTCATCAGAAAATCGCCGTCCCCGGCCAGCGCAACCACGGTCCGTTCCGGGTGACGCAATGCGGCGGCGACTGCGGCGGGCACGCCATAGCCCATCGCCCCGGCTGTCGGCGCGAGCTGGGTCGGGAAGCCGTTGTAGTGCCAATAGCGATGCCACCAGCCTGAAAAGTTGCCTGCGCCGTTGCAAATGATGCTGTCATCCGGCAGCGCCGCGCGCATCACGGTGACGCAGGCGGCCATGTCGAGCGGGTAAGGAGCGGGTCTGGCGGTGGACCAGTCCAGCCATTCGAGGTGCGCTTCCTCGCCCGCGTCGAACGGTACGACATCGTCGTCCCACAGCGCCGCCGCCTCGGCAAACTCGGCCATGTCGGCGCAAATCGCCAGATCGGGGCGATAGACCCGGCCAAGTTCGTTCGGATCGGGGTGCACGTGAACCAGAGTCTGGCCGGGATGTTCGGGCGTGATCAGCGTATAGCCGTCAGTCGTCGCCTCACCCAGCCGTGCACCGACCGCGATCACCAGATCGGCCTGCTTGATCCGTTCGACCAGTTTGGGTCCCGGCCCATATCCAAGGTTCCCGGCCCAGACTTTGCTGGAGTTTGCAATCGCATCCTGCCGCCGGAACGCACCCGCCACCGGCAGGCCGACGCGCTCGGCAAAGGTTGTGAAATGCTCGCGTGCCTTGGCGTGCCAGCCAGCGCCGCCGACAATCGCGACGGGCGAAGCGGCATTGGCGAGCAGATCCATCAGCACACCCATGGCATCGGGGCAGGGCGGCTGGGCCGGACGGTGGATCGCAGGGCGAGGGGAAACATCGCTGACTTCTTCAAGCAGCATGTCTTCAGGCAGGGCAATCACGACCGGGCCCGGCCGACCTGATAGTGCGACAGACCAGGCCCGTGCGACATATTCGGGGATTCGGCTGGGATCGTCGATCCGCAGTACCAGCTTGGCCAGAGGACCGAACATCCGCCCGAAATCGACTTCCTGAAACCCCTCGCGGTCTTTCATCTCGCGATCGACATCACCAATGAACAGCAACATCGGCTGTGAATCCTGCATCGCAACATGGATCCCGATGCTGGCATTGGTCGCGCCTGGGCCGCGGGTGACGAAACAAATGCCCGGCCGACCGGTCATTGCTCCATCGGCGCAGGCCATGAACGCTGCCCCGCCTTCCTGGCGGCAGATCACGGTCTGGACTTCGGGCGAATCGTGGAGCGCATCGAGCACCGCCAGGAAGCTTTCCCCCGGCACCGTAAATATGCGATCCGCGCCCTGTTCGATCAGGCAATCGACCAGCAGCCGGCCGCCGTTAACTCTCGTGTCCAAGCTCATTGGCGCGTCTTAGCGGTTACCGTTGCGCGGGGCAACGCAGGCGGGCGCGGTAACCCACTGCGGACAGACTGTCCCAACCTGGGAAGCCGCCCGTTAACCGCGATATTCCGGCTGGTGCGATGGTCAACAGCTTCTTAACGTTTGCCCCATGAACCGAAAAACCCTGGTTGCCACCGATGATACTGCTCGCCATCCGTTCCTGGCTGGACTGCCACCGCATATCCGCCGGGGTGCTGCGCAGTCGGCGATCAAGCGGCCGCGGTTCGAACTGGACGATCTGCGCAATTTCCTGCTGGCTTATTGTGCCTGCTTCATCGCGGTAAGCCTGTTCATCGCCTGATCGCAGGGGCTCCGCTAATTCGGGGACACCAGCTAATTCGGGGACACTATACTTCAGCTAATTCGGGGACACTATACTTAATTCGCCGGTCAAACGCCGACCCCGACCGACTGACGTGTCCGAATTAAGTATAGTGTCCCCGAATTAGGTGTCCCCGAATTAGCCTACGCGGCGGCGCGTTCTGCGGCGACCAGTTTGCGGCTGAGATAGACCGAATAGAGACACATCGCGGCACTGAGCAGCACCTGATCAACGATCGGCACGCCCGCAATTGACAGGCCCATGACCACCAGCGAACCGATCACCATCGCTCCTGAATTGACGATGTTGTTGGCAGCAATCGTGCGCGAGGTCTGGGTCCTGTCCACAAATGTGGTCAGGAACGCATAGAGCGGCACCACGAACATCCCGCCAGCCACTGCAATGCCAAGCAGGCACAGCATCAACGGCACTGCCAGCGGCATGGCCAGAAAACCGACTGTATCGAGCAGCGTTCCGCCCGGCTGCGTGGGCCACAGGTGGCAAATCACCACAAAGGCGACCACGAACAGGCCCATCACGAACACCGACATCGGTGAATAGCGCGCCGATACCGTGCCCTTGAGCAAAGCATTCACCGACATCGAGCCGATTGCCACACCGACCGAGAAGATCACCATGAACAGGCTTGCAACCTCTTTATTGGCGTGCAGCACGTGCGGCACAAGTAGCGGAAACTGGGTGAACAGCACCGTTCCGACCGCCCAGAAAAAGCTGATCGCCATGACCGCCAGAAACACCCGGCGGTCATGCACTGTGCGTTTCACCAGATCGATCGAGGCGCGGACGAAGTGAAAGTCGAGCGGGTCGACGGTTCCCTGAGGCGGGGCGGGGGGGACCTGCCGTCCGGTCATATAGCCAGCCAGTGCAGTCAACAGGACGCCCGCTGCAGCCCATTCGATCGGGATCCAGCCAGCGACAATTGTACCGGCCAGGATCGCGATATAGGTTCCCGCTTCGACCAGCCCGGTTCCGGCGAGAACTTCATCTGTGCGGAGATGTTGCGGCAGGATTGCATACTTGATCGGGCCGAAAAAGGTCGAATGCACGCCCATTCCAAACAGCGCGAGCAGCATCAGTGGGACCGCCATCGGCTTGGTCAAAATGCCCTGCCAGGCCAGCAGCAATCCGGTCGCACCAACCAGCATGATTCCAATTTCCGCGGCTTTGACGATCCGGATAATTCGCGCCTTGTCGCGCATGTCAGCCAATTGTCCGGCAATCGCCGAGAACACGAAAAACGGCAGAATGAAGATCGCCGAGGCGATCGCGCTGAACAGGGCTCCTTCCTGCTCGGAAGGATAGACCTGATAGACCACCAGCAGAACCATCGCATTCTTGAACAGGTTGTCGTTGAACGCGCCGAGCAGTTGGGTAACGAACAACGGCAGAAAGCGCCGACTGTGGATCAGATGCGTCTGAGTGGTCATGAAAAGTCAGGCGTCCCCATTTGGCGCGGACCCTAGCGGCTGATCCCCTGCGGACAAGCCCAAAGCCCCCCTTTTGCACGGCCACTATCACGGCTATTCGTTGCACCATGATGTCATTGCCCAACTTGCTGACGCTGTCACGGATCGTCACTCTGCCGTTGCTGGCGTTCCTGTTGTGGTGGCCAGATTGGGAATTTGGCTATCTGCTGGCATTTGCGCTGTACTGCCTGATGGGCATCACCGATTACTTCGACGGCTACATCGCCCGCTCCAGCGGCGCGGTGAGCAAGCTTGGACAGTTCCTCGATCCGATCGCCGACAAGATCATGATCGCCACCGTGATCCTGGTTCTCGCCGCACAAGGCGTGCTGCGCGGGCCATACGTGGGCGATATGCACGTGATTGCAGGGGGCGTGATCCTGGTGCGCGAGATCGCGGTATCGGGCCTGCGCGAGTTCCTCGGCGGCTTGCAGGTTTCAGTCCCGGTCAGCCGTCTGGCCAAGTGGAAGACCACCTTCCAGATGATCTGCCTTGGTGCGCTGATCCTTGGCCATGCCCTGCCGTGGTGGATGATGTCAGTGGCCGGGTTTGCTGTGAATGTGCCACACACGGTTGGTCTGACGACGCTGTGGGCGGCAGCCGCACTGACAGTGATTACCGGCTGGGATTATCTGCGGGTTGGCCTGAAGCACATGGATTGACTTATTAGCTAAGTTTAGCTAAGCTATTCCAATGCCGACCGTCAATATGCACGATGCCAAGTCCAGGCTTTCGAAACTGGTCGCGGCTGTTCGTTCCGGAGCTGAACGTGAGTTCGTGATTGCAATCAATGGAACGCCTGCTGCACGGCTGGTGCCAGTGGCCGCAAATCCAAAGCCACGGTGGGGTTTGCTTAAGGGCAAAATTCAGGTTCCGGACGATATTGACGGAAACGCTGCTGAAGTCGCTCGCTTGTTCGAAGGCAATGGTGATTGAGGTATCTGCTTGACACCCATATTCTGCTTTGGCGGCTGGTCGGCAGCGATCGTCTTACCGTTTCCGCCATAGAATTGATGGATGCTGAAAATAGCGAACTTCTGGCAAGTGCGGCATCGGTCTGGGAAGTTGCGATCAAGTGGTCGCTGCGCAAGGGCGGACCTGATGACATGCCGCTTTCCGGTCGCGCATTTGCGGATGCCCTCGACCAGGCCGGGATCGAGGTATTGCCCATCACGCCTGCGCAGGCAGCCGCACTCGATGATCTGGAAATGCATCATCGGGATCCATTCGATCGCCTGCTCATAGCCGCAGCGCGACACGAAGGACTCACGCTGTTGACCCACGATGCGCGACTGGCCGACTATGGCACCACGGTCAGGTTGATCTAACCCGCTCGCAATTCTTCCGCCAGCAACCGAAACTCTTCCGAACGCGGCGAATTCTTGCGCCATACCAACGCGATCTCGCGGTTGGCAGCATTGCCCTTCAGCGGGCGGGCGACCACATCGGTGCCGTTCAGGATTCCCGCGTCGAGTGCCATTTCGGGTAGCATCGTCAGCCCCAGGCCGTTGTCGACCATCTGCACCAAAGTGTGCAAGCTCGTGCCGATCATCGTCGCGCTGGCGCGCAGTTCGGGGCGGCCACAGGCGGCGAGGGCGTGTTCTTTCAGGCAGTGTCCGTCTTCCAGCAGGAGCAAGCGGCTCTGGTCGATCAGGTCGGGGGAAACTTCGGCCGGGGGGTCGCGCGGATCGTCTTTGGGGAAAGCGATCCATAAGGCGTCGAGCTCGATCGTCTCCTTTTCGACCTCGCCAGTCGGGAAGGGCAGGGCCAGCAACACGCAATCGCTGCGCCCGTGATGGAGCGATTCAATCGCCGCCGCGCTCGGCTCCTCGCGCAGGAACAGCTTGAGCGCGGGGCGTTCGCGGCGCAGGCGCGGCAGCATCCGGGGCAGCAAGAACGGCGCAATCGTGGGGATCACGCTCATCCGCACTTCGCCGGAGAGCGGCTGGCCAGCGCTCTGGACCATATCAGAGAGCTCCTCAGCCTCACGCAACAGGCGGTGAGCCTTGGCGACGACCGCGTTACCCAGCGGAGTAAATCGCACTGCGCGTTTGGTTCGCTCAACCAGCACCACACCGAGCAGCGCTTCCAGATCGCGCAGCCCTGCTGACAAGGTCGATTGCGAGACGAAGCAGGCAACCGCTGCCCGCCCGAAATGCCCATGCTCGTGCAGTGCAACAAGATATTGCAGCTGCTTGAGCGTGGGGAGATAGCTGCTCACTCGGCTTCGATCGGTTCTGGCTCTGGCTCGGGGACCTCGATCCGGGTCATCTTGAGGCGGTTCTTGACCACCGCAAAAGCCATTTTGCCTTCGACCAGCTCGAGCGCATCGCGTCCGAACACCTCAAAGCGCCAGCCGTTCAGCATCGGCAACTCGCGAATTCCGGCGGCGAGCAATTCCAGCTCGTCAGTCCGCGCCAGCAATCGCGCCGCGACATCAATTTCGCGGCTGCGGATCTTGAGCAGCAGCTTGAGCAGGTCGGCGACCAGTGCGCCTTCCTTGCCCAATGGCGCGCCGCGCGGGGTGCGCGGGGGCAGCTCGTCTTCGCGCATCGGCGTTGCACTGTCGAGCGCCGCCATCATCCGACGGCCAATTTCATTGTCTTTCCAGGCCGGAGAAAGCCCGCGAACCTTTGCCAGATCGGCCTGCACTTTTGGGGGGTGACTGGCGATATCGGCTACAGTTTCATCGCGGGCAATCCGGCCGCGCGGGATGTTCTTGTCCTGCGCTTCCAGTTCGCGCCAATGGGCGAGGGCCTTCAAGCGCCCAAGCATCGCCGGATTGCGGCCAGGGGCCTTGATCCGCTGCCATGAGAGATCGGGATCGTTCCTGTAACCAGCTGGGTCGGCCAGCTTTTCCATCTCGATATCAAGCCATTCACCGCGCCCGGTTTTCATCAGGCGGTTCAGCAGCTTGGGGAAAATTTTGGCAAGGTGCGTGACATCGCCGATGGCATATTCGATCTGCCGCTCGGTCAGCGGTCGGCGCCCCCAGTCGGTAAACCGCGCGCCCTTGTCAACCGCGATCCCAAGCCACGATTCAACCAGGTTGGAATAGCCGATCTGCTCGCTCTGGCTGACCGCCATCGTGGCGATCTGGGTATCAAAAATCGGGTGCGGGGTCTTGCCGGTCAGGTTGTAGATGATTTCCACATCCTGCCCGCCAGCGTGGAAAATCTTCAACACGTCCTCGTTGTCGACCAGCAGCTCGAGCAGCGGCGACATGTCGATGCCCTTGGCCATAGGATCGATCGCTGCGGCTTCCTCGCTGTCGGCGATCTGGATCAGGCACAGCTCGGGCCAATAGGTGTTCTCGCGCATGAATTCGGTGTCAACGCACACGAAGTCGGCCTTGGAAAGCCGGGCACAGAGGTCCGCAAGCTCTGCGGAGGTCGTAATCAGGGGATGTATCTTCATGGCACTTTTCTGTAGGTGGCCCCATGCGGAGCCTCGGCTTGACAAAAGCGCGGGATTCGCCTGTTAGCCCGCGCTTTCGCCCCTGCAACAAAGTGGGCCGCTTGGAAAGAGTTTCGATGCACATTTATCGTTCGCACACCTGCGGCGCGCTGAGCGCCAGCGACACCGGCCAGACCGTCCGCCTGTCAGGCTGGGTCCACCGCAAGCGCGACCACGGCGGGGTGCTGTTTGTCGATCTGCGCGATCACTATGGCCTGACCCAGATCGTTGCCGATGCTGATAGCCCGGCGCTGGCGGTGCTCGAAGGCCTGCGGGTCGAATCGGTGGTCACTATCGAGGGCGACGTGAAGGCCCGCAGCGAAGGCACTGTGAACCCGAACCTGCCGACTGGTGCGATCGAGGTTTATGCCCGCATTGCGACGGTGCTAAGCCGGTCAGAAGAATTGCCGCTGCCGGTGGCCGGTGAGCAGGAATACCCTGAGGATGTTCGGCTAAAATACCGCTTCCTCGATCTGCGCCGCGAGACGCTCCACGCCAATCTGGTCAAGCGCGCGGCGATCGTGCGTGAAACCCGGCGGCGGATGGAGGTCATCGGTTTTACCGAATATTCGACCCCGATCTGGGCGCCTGAAGGCGTGGCGGCGCTGCCTTGGTTCTTGACCGTGCAGGTGAACGTTCCGCTCGCGTACGAGAGCGCCTCGATAATTTTCTGCATCCGCCGATTCGAAAGCTGGATGGACAGTTCTTCTTCAGGATGTTCCATGAGGTCTCCTTCTTCGCTCGAACGGCGAAATCCGCGCGACTACTTCGCGCCCTGAACTTCCAGACGTCGTTTCGCGATCCAATCGCGACCTTCTTGTTCGTTGTCGAAAAACAGGATCGGCGTCTCTTCGACCTCGGAGCGGAACAGACGTAAGGCGGTCAGAACCAGTTTGATCATCACGCGCGCCTTGAGCGGCGCGCTGTGCACGGCAATGCCGCGCACGGGCATCTGTTGCAGGCTCTGATTCGCGAGACGGCGCACTTCAGGATCGAGGCGATCGAGCCGTAGCTGGTCGCGCCGATGTCGTTGCCACGTCGGGACGCAGCTTCCAGGCGCGTTACGCCGTAGCTCTTGCCGAGCCCGATGATGCCGAGCGGTGGGCCCACCGCCGTGGAGACGTCGCTGGCGCCGGTGCCGGCCATGAAGAGCGCGCCGCTGAACGCCGCGCCGAGG
>CALMBN010000044.1 GCA_937860195.1 uncultured Novosphingobium sp. | reverse complement strand
CGCCCCGGTCATCGTCGTGATGCACGGGATGCCGGCCATCATCGCCGAGCGGCGCACCGCCTTGTCGTCGAAGAACGACTCACGGCCATGCGGCGTGTTGATCACCATCGAGATCTTGCGATTGACGATCTCGTCCGCGAGGCTCGGGCGCCCTTCGTTGACCTTGAACACCACCGAGCACTCCACGCCGTGGGCACGCAGGTAGGCCGCGGTGCCGCGCGTGCCGATGATCTCGAAGCCGAGCCCGGCCAGGCCCTGGGCGATCGGATGCTCAGCCGCGATTGCCACGAAGCTCGCGCCGAAGATCGTGTCAGGCCGGGTGGTGAAGACCTCCACCTCGGTGCTGCGCTCGGCGTTCCAGAACTTGAACTGCAGGCCTTGCGATTTGCCGATCCAGTTCTCCTGCATCAGCCGGACCTTCTCGGGCCACTTGTCGAGGCCATCCAGGCCGCCCAGCAGATCGTCGGCAAACTGGGTGATCCTCAGGAACCACTGACTGAGCTTGCGCTTTTCAACAGCTGCGCCGCTGCGCCAGCCGCGCCCGTCGATCACCTGTTCATTGGCCAGCACGGTCATATCGACCGGGTCCCAGTTGACCGCCGATTCCTTGCGATAAACCAGTCCAGCCGCATACATATCGAGGAACAGCGCCTGTTCGTGGCCGTAATAGCCCGGCTCGCAGGTCGAAAGCTCGCGGGTCCAGTCGAACGAAAAACCGAGCCGCTTCAGTTGCGCGGTCATCGCTGCGATATTGGCGCGGGTCCAGCCGCCGGGGTGGACGCCCTGTTCCATCGCGGCATTTTCGGCCGGCATCCCGAACGAATCCCAGCCCATCGGGTGCAGCACTTCAAAGCCCTGCATCCGCTTGGTCCGCGCCAGCACATCTCCCATGGTGTAGTTGCGCACATGGCCGATGTGGATCCGGCCCGAAGGATAGGGAAACATCTCCAGCACATAGCTGCGCGGCTTGGCCGAGGCATCGTCGGCCCTGAAGCTTTGTGCCGCATCCCATGCAGCTTGCCAGCGGCCATCTGCGCTGGCTGGATCGAAACGGTCGGTGCTCATGATTGGTCCCTCTAACGGCTCTCCGTTTCGGCGCAAGCCGGGAGGGCAGCGGGACCGGATCTACCTTTACTTGCCAGCGATTGCCTGGCGGCGCAGGTCGCGGGCGCGGGTCAGGATGACGTCTTCGAGCTTCTGGATGGTCGCCGCCGCAACCGGCGCATCAACCCAGACACCATCCGTCAAAACCTGACGGCTCGCGGCAACCCGCAGCGCATCGGCGCGCAGATCCTGATCGAGGATCGTGACCGAGACTTTCATCCGCTCGTTCGGGTTGTTGGGGTTGGTATACCAGTCGGTGACGATCACCCCACCGTTGCTGTCGGTCTGAAGCAAAGGCATGAACGCCAATGCTTCAAGGCTGGCGCGCCAGAGATACGAATTGACCCCGATGGTCGTAATCTTGCTGGCGGCAAGATCAGCTTTGGGGCGATCCTTGCCTCCACCGCAGGCAGCGAGCGAGAGCACTGCGAGCGAGGCCAGCCCAGCGCGGGCCGCTTGGCCGAGGTTGCTCGTGGTGAAGAAAGTGCTGCCAGTCATTCGGTCCATCCGGGTTCGTGTGTTCTTGGTCGGCCAGTTCGCCGGTGCGCAGCCTCTATAGCCAAGGCGGCCCGCGCGGCAAGCCCGCTGTATGGCGCTATAGCCGGACCGGGCACTGAACAACTCCTGAATGCTGAACGCCCGGTCCCGGTTAAGCTGCAATTCAGCGCACGGCGCGTCAGATGGGGCTTGGACTCTGCCCGGAATAAGACGATAACCCGGCGGAACGGAGATTGGACAGGCGATGACCCGGCTGACTGAACAGGCCAAAACCACTGGCAGCAGCGCGACCGGTGCATTGCTGTTGTTTGCAGCTGTCGGCGGGCTGGCGCTGCCTTCGGCGGTGCTGGCCTTTTCCGGCGGATTCGATTCGCCTTCCTCCGCTGGACAATTGGCGGACGGCGGATTTCAGCCGGCTCAGGTCAATCCGCGGCTCGCGCGTTCGATAACCGTTCGGGCACTGGCCAAGGGCCGGACCTATCGCTTCACGCCTGCGGCGACCCCAAGCCGGCCCGATGGCGAAGTGACAGTGGCGGTGCGGCTTGATGGCCGCTCGCTCGTCACACTGGCGATGCAACGGCCGACTGCGGTTGAAACGGCGCAGCAGCAACCCGGCGGACTTGGGATTGCGCCGACCGCTTACAGTCTGGGCGCAGCGCGCGGCTATCGCAGTTTTGCGAGCAACTCCCCGGCAAGCCCAGCGATCCGCCAGATGGATATGCCCGATCTGGCATCCTATCAGCCCAAGCAAGCCACGGTTCCGGGCAAGGCATCGCGATTTGCCCCACAGGTTGAGCTGGACGAAAAGGAAAAAACCGGTCGCAGCCCGCGCACATTTGAGCAAAGCGACCAAACCGTTGGTCTCGGCGGTTCTTACCGGGTTAGTCGCAATCTCAACGTAACCGCCGGGGTGCGGGTTACTTCTGATCGGGACCGGCTTTTGCCGCTGACCGACGGCAAGCAGGACAATCAGGCCGTTTACGTCGGAACCCAGTTCCGCTTCTGACGGTTCCGCAGTTTTCGATCACTTTACGTATGCGGCAATCTTGCCGCCAGCCAAAGTGCTGCCTAAGCATGCCGTAACGGCAAGTTGGGAAGGGCACTGAAAACATGGCACGCGTGGCAATCGTAACCGGCGGAACCAGAGGCATTGGCGCGGCGATCTGCCTGCGGCTCAAGAAGCAGGGCCATCTGGTCATTGCGAACTATGGCGGGAATGAAGAAAAGGCCAAGGCCTTCACCGCCTCCACCGGAATTCCATCCTATCGCTGGGATGTCGGCGATCACGAAGCCTGCATCCACAACTGCAACGATATCGCTGCCGAGCATGGCCCGATCGACATTGTCATCAACAATGCCGGGGTGACCCGGGATGGCGTGCTGCACAAGATGACTTTCGATGACTGGAACGAGGTGATGCGAATCAACCTTGGCGGCTGCTTCAACATGGCCAAGGCCACGTTTCCGGGAATGCGCGAACGTGGCTGGGGCCGGATCGTCAACATCGGGTCAATCAACGGCCAGGCCGGCCAATACGGCCAGGTCAACTATGCCGCCGCCAAATCGGGGATCCACGGCTTTACCAAGGCACTGGCGCAGGAAGGGGCCAAGTTCGGCGTTACCGTCAACGCGATCGCGCCCGGTTACATCGACACCGACATGGTCGCCGCGGTGCCCGCCCCGGTGCTCGAAAAGATCGTCGCCAAGATCCCGGTTGGCCGGCTCGGCATGGCCGAGGAAATCGCCCGCGGGGTCGCTTTCCTGACATCAGAGAACGGCGGCTTCGTGACTGGATCGACCATGAGCATCAACGGCGGGCAGCACATGTATTGAAGGGGTCGGGCAGACCGGATCCCGTTTGTTTTGCCGGTCTGCCCAATGCCAAGATCAATCGAGCATCAACCCGACCACGCGCCAGCTACCGTCCTCGTACCCCAGTGCCACTGTCTCGATCTCTTCACGCCCATTGGTGAAGCGCGAGCGAAAGCGGAGTGTCCAGATGCCCTGCGGCGGCGCGGGGCTATAGTCGGCGGCGATCAGCTGGCGTGACAAAGCAGCGCCCAGCTTGCCATGCGCGCCCTGCCCAGCTGAAGTCCACTGCTCAAGCGAATTGAGTTTGCGAAAGGCGCTGCCCGTAGCCGCATAACTGGCCTTCCAGTCACTGGCATCGACAAGCGCCAGCCATTGCCTTGCAGCATCCACCGCAGCGGTTTCGGCTGTGCTGGCGGTCGGTGCTGGTGCGGCGGTGTCCGCCGTGCCGGACAGCGAGGCCAGCGCGAAGAGGGCAAGGGAAATCGTCATGGCTAATGCTCCTGGTATCCAGCCGGATGGGCGCAACAGGCGCCAGTCTTTGGCTTGCGGGACAGGCTGGGTCGAATTGAAAGCGATGGCATCCCCCAAAGCCTTGTCCCCAAGCATTTCGGGGGTTCGCGCTTCCACATCCCGCAATTGCCGCGCGGCCTCTCGGCTGCTTGAAACCGCCATCTTGCGCCGCGCATCGCGCAGCCGCTCGTTGACGGTATGGACCGAAAGGCCAAGGTGCCGGGCCATCGATTTGGCATCATAGCCGTTCACCAGCAGCCGCAGGGTCTGCTTTTCCTTTTCGGTCAGGGAATGATGGCCGCTGGTCATTGTGATCGGTCTAGGGGCGGCGCAAATTTCGGACCACCCCAAATTTCTCGTATCCCTGTTCCCGAGCTTGCGGCTTATAGGTGCGCGCATGACCACCCCCTATCACCCGCCGCGCAAACGCTCGGTCGAGATTGCCGGGCACAAGACCTCGATCAGCCTCGAGCCATTGTTCTGGGAATTGCTCAAGCAGGCCGCCGGGGCGGAAGGCCTGCCGATCAGCGCGCTGGTCGCCCGGATCGATGCCGAGCGGATCAAGGCGCCGGTCCCGCCCGGCTTGGGGAGTGCGATCAGGCTATGGCTGGTTGGCTGGCTGGCGCGGCGGTTGAGATAGCAGCCCAAGCCGCAGCAATTGGCCATTTGCAACGGTTCGTCGCAACGAGCGCTCCAACCGCCCGCAGAACGATTGACCTTGCCGGGTTGTTCATGTGTCAGCGGGGCCAGCCTGAACAGGTATCATCAGCGGGGCGTTTTTTAAGGAGTAACCGCATGCGTTTCATGTCCAATCGGCCGGGAGCACTCATCCTGCTCGCCGCGCTTGCCATTCCGACTTCGGTCAGTCTGTCTGCCCAGCAATCGAGCAACCCCAGCATCGTCGTTACCGGCGAGCTCCAGCCCGATATGACCGCGATGACCCCGGGGCCAGAAGTCAAAGGTGTGATCACTGCGCGCCATGGTGACAAGATGAAGGTCACTGCGGCGGACGGCACCAGCACGGTCATCTTCGTCAACGAAACCACCAAAATCAAAGGCGGCGGCGGCCTGTTCGGCGGCAAGGTCAAGCCTGGGCCGAGCGCACTGGTCAACGGCCTGCCGGTGACGGTCAAGACCAACCATGCAGGGCCAGTTCTGCTCGCCAGCCAGGTCACTTTCAAAAGCGGTGACCTCAAGACCGCGATGATGATCCGCAACGGCACCGCCCAGCAATTTTCCGAACAGACCGCCGCAACCGAAGCGCTGCGCGGGCGGATGGGCGATATCGACAAATACAACATCAAGGGCACCACCAACGTCTACTTCGACAGCGGCAAGTGGGTTCTTTCGTCGCAGGCCAAGAACGATCTCTGCGCCGCCGCGACCGAAGCCGACGGCACAGGCAACGCCTATATCCTGGTGGTCGGCTATACCGATTCGGTCGGCAGCGAGGAATACAACCAGGTGCTCAGCGAAAAGCGCGCCGCAGGTGTCATCAACTACCTCCAGCAGGTTTGCGGCTGGAAACCATACCGGATGCTGACCCCGACCGGGATGGCCGAAGCCGATCCGCTCGCCAGCAACGAGACCGAAGAAGGCAAAGCCCAGAACCGCCGGGTTTCGGTCAACGTACTGGTCAGCAAGGCGCTTGACGGGATGTAGGCGGAATGGCGGGTTGAGGGGGTCAATCCCCCCCAACCCGCTCAATCTGCGCGCCGACCAGCGCCAGCTTCTCTTCCAGTCGCTCGTACCCCCGGTCGAGGTGGTAGAGCCGGTGGACTTGCGTTTCGCCCTCGGCGGCGAGGCCAGCGATCACCAGGCTCATCGAGGCGCGCAGATCGGTTGCCATCACTTCGGCGCCGGTCAGCTTGCCCACGCCATGCACAATCGCGGTGCGACCCGAGGTTTCGATTTGGGCACCCATCCGGCCCAGTTCAGGAACGTGCATGTAGCGATTCTCGAAGATCGTCTCGTTGAGAACTGAGGTTCCTTCGGCCAGGCACAGCATTGCCATCAATTGGGCTTGCATGTCGGTGGCGAAACCGGGGTAAGGCGCGGTTGAGAGGTTGACGGCCCTCAGCTTGCCTTCGGCGGTGACCTGAATTCCACCCGCCTTCGGCTCGACCGTGACCCCGGCATCGCGCAGCGCCTGGACGGTTGCATCCATTTCCTCAATCACCGCGTGCTTCAGGAACACCTCGCCCCCGGTGATCGCGGCAGCGCAGGCATAGGAGCCGGCCTCGATCCGGTCGCTCATCACGCGGTAGGTTGCGCCGTGCAGGCGCGGGACACCGTGGATCGTAATGTCGCTGCTGCCGATCCCTTCGATCTCGGCCCCCATCGCCACCAGCAGCTTGCACAGATCGACAATTTCCGGCTCGCGCGCGGCGTTGTGGAGCACCGACTTGCCGGTGCACAGCACGGCGGCCATCAGCGCATTCTCGGTCGCGCCGACCGAGACGACCGGGAACGAATAGCGCCCGCCGGGCAGCCCACCATCGGGCGCAATCGCGCGGACATAGCCGGCTGCCAGTTCGATTGTCGCGCCCAGCGCTTCGAGCACTTTGAGATGCAGATCGATCGGGCGGTTGCCGATCGCACAGCCGCCGGGCAGCGAAACGGTCGCCTCGCCCATCCGCGCCAGCATCGGGCCGAGCACGAGGATTGAGGCGCGCATCTTGCGGACCAGCTCATAGGGCGCGACCGAGCTGGTGATCCGGGGGGCTTCCAGTGTCATCACCCGGCCGAAATCGCCGGGGCGGTTGCCCGCGATACTGGTCGAAATTCCGAACTGGTTGAGCAGGTGCTGGAACCCGTCGATATCGGCGAGCCTTGGCAGGTTGCGGAGCGTCAGCGGCTCTTCGGTCAGCAGCGCACACGGCAGCAGCGTGAGCGCGGAATTCTTCGCGCCGGAGATGGGAATGGTGCCGGAAAGGCGCTGACCGCCTTGAATGATGATCTTGTCCATGGTTGTTCCGTTTAACGACAAACTTTTGGGCGGCAAGGGGAAGGGAAAGAGGGGTTCACGCAGAGGCGGCTCCCAGACCGCACGGCATCTCCGCTTCCAAGCCACCGGTTGCGCCGAGGCCTCGAAACCGCTTTAACCTCGTTGCAACAGGAATATGGTTAAGGGCCGCAGATGACCGACAGTTCACTCCCCAAACCGATCCGCAAGGCCGTGTTCCCGGTCGCTGGCCTTGGCACGCGGTTCCTGCCCGCGACCAAGGCGATCCCCAAGGAAATGCTGCCGATCATCGACCGGCCGCTAATCCAGTATGCTGTCGACGAAGCACGCGAGGCCGGGATCGAGCAGCTGATTTTCGTAACCGGGCGGGGCAAGACCGCGATTGTCGAGCATTTCGACATGGCATTCGAACTTGAAGCGACGATGAAGGACCGCGACAAGAGCCTCGAAGCGCTCGCGCCGACCCGGATTCAGCCGGGCAACCTCGTCACCGTGCGCCAGCAGGTGCCGCTGGGCCTCGGCCACGCGATCTGGTGCGCGCGGGCGATTGTCGGGGACGAGCCGTTCGCGATCTTCCTGCCGGACGAGCTGATGATCGGCCAGCCGGGCTGCATGAAACAGATGGTCGAGGCTTATAATCAGGTCGGCGGCAACCTGATCTCGGTGCTTGAGGTGCCGGAGGACGAGGTTTCCAGTTATGGCGTGATCGCACCGGGCAAACGGGACGGCGCGCTGACCGAAGTCATGGGCCTGGTCGAAAAGCCGAAACGAGAAGAGGCACCGAGCAACCTGATCATCTCGGGCCGCTATATCCTCCAGCCCGAAGTGATGCGGGTGCTTGAACATCAAGGCAAAGGCGCGGGCGGCGAAATCCAGCTGACCGACGCAATGGCCCAGATGATCGGCCAGCAACCGTTCCACGCAGTGACGTTCGCGGGCAAACGCTATGACTGCGGCAGCAAGACCGGCTTCGTCGAGGCGACCCTGGCGATTGCACTGGAACGCGAGGATATGCGCGATGAAGTGCGGGCGATTGCGACGCGGTTGCTGGGTTTGGGGTGACACATGGGTGCTGCCGGAGGATCGCAGGTCAAACCGGATCGCCTCATTAAGGGCAGGCGGACAAACTACCCTGCCCCGACAGTTTAGACAGAATGGCATTTGATCCTTAAGGCTGCAACCGATGCCGCTGATCCTGTTCAACAAGCCTTTCAACGTCCTCTCGCAGTTCACCGACAAGGGCAGCGAAGGGTCGGCGCGGGCAACGCTTTCGGACTTTATCGCGGTGCCCGGGGTCTACCCCGCCGGGCGGCTTGACCGGGATAGCGAGGGGCTGCTGTTGCTGACTGATGACGGCCGCCTGCAGGCGCGGATTGCCGATCCGCGGTTCAAGCTGCCCAAGACCTATCTGGTGCAGGTTGAGGGCGAGGTGGGGGAGGCTGCGCTGGCGGCTTTGCGCGCCGGGGTGCGGCTGAACGATGGGCTTACCCGGCCTGCCCAGGCCGAAGCGATCGAACCGCCAGACCTATGGCCGCGCGATCCGCCGGTGCGGTTTCGCAAGACGGTGCCCGATTGCTGGCTGCAGCTGACCATCACCGAAGGCCGCAACCGGCAGGTCCGCCGGATGACAGCGGCGGTCGGCCATCCAGCCTTGCGGCTGGTGCGCTGGTCGGTCGGTGACTGGACGCTGGACGGACTGGCACCGGGTGAGTGGCGTGAGGCTAACCCGCCTTGAACCGCAGCGGCAGGGTCTTGAGCCCGCCGACGAAAGTGCTTTTGGCGCGTTTTGGTTCTCCGGCCAGTTCGACGCTGTCGATCCGGTCGAGCAATGCTTCGAACAGCAGCCGCATTTCGAGCCGGGCGAGGTGCAGCCCGAGACATTGATGTGCGCCCGCCCCGAACGCCAGATGGCGATTGGCTTCGCGGCTGGCGTCGAACCGGCGCGGATCCGGGAACTGCGCCGGATCATGGTTGACCGCGACATAGTTGAGCATCAGCCAGTCGCCAGCCTTGACCGTCACGTCGCCGAACTGCGCGTCTTCGGTCGCGGTGCGCATGAAGTGCTGGACCGGGGTGGTCCAGCGGATCGCTTCCTCAACGATCCCCGGCACCAGGCTGCGGTCGGCCTTGACCCGGGCGAACTGCTCCGGGTCTTTGGCGAGCGCAAGCATCGCCCCGGCTGTGCTGGCACTGGTGGTATCGTGTCCGGCGGCGGCGACGATGATGTAATATCCGGCCCGGTCACGAGCCGAGATATCGGCCTGGGCCAGCAGGGTTGCGACATCGCCGGTCGGGTTGGTGCGGCGCTGATCGGCCAGACCCTCGAAATAGGCTTCAAAATCTGCAACCGCACCGGTCACGATCTGGAGGATTTGTTCGGGGGTCAGATTGGCCATTCCGCTTTTGTTGAGGTCTTCGTCCTGTCCGCCGAACATCTGCTGGGTCAGGAACAGCATCCGGGCCTCGTCCGCTTCGGGCACGCCCAGGATCTGCATCACCACATGGAGCGGATAGGGCGCAGCGACCAGCGGAACGAAATCGCATTCCGGTCCAGCTTCGACCAGTCGATCAACCGTCTTGATCGCCAGCTCGCGGATTGCGCCCTCGATATTGCGGAGGTTCTTGGGCATGAACCAGTCCTGCGTCAGGCGACGCAGCTTGGGGTGCTTTGGCGCGTCAAGTGAGACAAGCGAACTGACCAGATTGGGGCTTTCCTCGCCCTGGCTTGCGGTGATCTGGCGAGCAAAGACCTCACCGGTCTTGTTGGTGAACACGGTTGCGCGCGGGGCGTTGAGGAAATGAGCGTTGTCCTTGCTGATCCGCATCGCATCGTCATAGCGGGTCACCAACCAGAACGGATCGTAACTGCCGTCGGCTGATTCAATCCGCAGCAGCGGCGTTTCGGCGCGAATCTCATCGAACAGGTCAAGCAGTGGATCCCAGGCAGCGTAGCTTGCGGGATCGATCACCGCATGGGCGACTTCGGGTGATGCGGTTGGAACGGTCATCTGGTTCATCCTTGGGCTTGCGCCTTGTCATAGGCCGCCTTGTACTCATCCCGCAGCAGCCGTTTGTAGAGCTTGCCGGTCAGTTCACGCGGAAGCTGATCGCGGAAATCGATCTGGCGCGGCATCTTGACGCGGCTGAGCTGGGTGGAGAGGTATTCGGTCAGCTCGGCGGCGAGGCCCGGCCCGGCCTCACCCATGTCCATCGGCTGGACCACCGCCACCACCCGCTCGCCCATGTCGGGATCGGGCGCGCCGATCACCGCAGCGTCGGCCACCTTGGGGTGAACCACCAGCAGGTTTTCGATCTCTTGCGGATAGATGTTGACCCCTCCCGAAATGATCATGAAGCTCTTGCGGTCAGTCAGGAACAGGTATCCGTCGGGATCCTCGTAGCCAACGTCGCCCAGGCTGGTCCAGCCATGCTTGTTGCGGCTGTCGGCGGTCTTGCCGGGATCATTGTGGTATTCGAACGGCTTGGCGGAGAGGTCGGTCGGCTCGAAAAATACCTGGCCCTCGGCTCCGCGGGAAAGGCGTCGCGCATCGTGTTCCCGACCAGCCACGAAGTGGGGTCCGAAGACGTCGAGCGCGGCGAAGAGATCGAAAGCCGCGTCGAGCGCGCCGTCCGGATCGGCGCTCGGACGGTCGACCTTGTTAAGGACGACGATCGGGCGAAGGCCGAGC
>CALMBN010000043.1 GCA_937860195.1 uncultured Novosphingobium sp. | reverse complement strand
CGAGGAGCGCCAATCGTCGCAGTGGCGCGCAAGCCGTAAAGCGGCCTACCGCGACTATCGCGCATGGTCAGCGGTTGCGGGGTCTGGGTCAGAGTCCAGTTGGCGGATCCGGCCAATTGGTCGAACCACAACCCAACCCCGCTGTTACCGGCTGGAAAAGCGACAAGGATGCGCGGATTCTGACCATTACGCAGCAACAGATGGGCTGCAACCGGCCCATCGCGCAGGAAGGCGTTGATATTCTGTCCTTCGGTGACCTGATAAGCAAGCTCGGGCGCCGCGCTGGGTGAAATGTGCGCACAGGCAGTCAGGCTCGCCAGCCCCAGTCCCGCAACGAGTAGCAATCGTCCGGCCATATATGTCCTTGTGGTGCGAGTGCTCACCGAAATTCTCCCTACCATAACCAGGGGCACCGCAGCAAAAAATGCCACGGTGCCCCAATTTGCGACCCATTCAGGGTTTCAGAACTTGAGCGTGATCGAACCACCATAAGTCGTGCCGACGATGCCGCGGGCATAAAAGAACCCGTTGACGATCGCTTGTGTTTGGCCCTGGCGAGGATTTCCTTCAGTCAGCCCAACGACGTTGAAAACATTGTCGACGTTGAAACTTGCCTGCATTCGATCGCTGAGGTTGAACGTTGCACCAAGGCTGGTCACGCCATAGCTTGGCAGTGCAAGTCCGTTACCATGGTCAGCGAATATGCTGCCAACATATTTGTAGCGTGCATATATCTCACCCTTGCCGCCGGGCAGTTGGAAAACGGGCGTGATCGTGAACAGCTTCGCCGGTGTTCGTTCGGGCCGATTTCCGGAGAAGCCGGCCTGAGGCACACCATTGAGCTCAAGATTGATCAGCTTGGGCTCCTGGAAAACGCCCTCGAAATCGATCGAGAACCAGTCGGTCGGTCGCACCGTGAAATCGATCTCCACACCCCTGGTGCGCAGATCGGCGTTGAGGTTTGTCTGGATCGATGGATTTACCGGATCGGCGAAATTGTAGTTCTGGTTATTGAAATTGGTCTGAAACACCGTCGCCGAGCCGGAGAATATCCGGCCATGCTGGAAGCGCAGACCCACTTCGTAGAGCTCGATCGTGGTGATCGGATCGACGTTGTTGGTTTGGAAGCCGTTGGCGTAGCGAGCATAGACCGCGAAATCGGGCGAAAGCAGATAATTGACGCCAAGGGTATAAGCAGCCTTTGACTGGGTTTTGCGTCTGGTGCCGTAAGTGCCGTCGAACGTCGAGCCAACATCGCGGATCACCCCGACCACACCGGGCTGGACGGGTTGGTTGATTGCGGCTCCGTTGCCATCAAGTGCGAGCGCCTTGTCGGTTTCCCAACGGATCCCGGCATCGATACGCAGGTTGCCGAACGCAATTTCTTCGTTGGCGTAGAGTGAAAAGGTTGAATCCTCACGCTCCCGAATGCCGGCACCCCAGTCACCGTAGGAGACAAGACCATTGTCGGAGAGCGTCCCGATCACATTGTTGGCACCATCGAGTGCCACAATGTCATAGATGTCGCTGTTGGTGCGAACATCATTGACGACACTTCCGGTTGCCGATTGGTCCGTCACCCGCTTGACTTTGTAATACATCAAACCGGCGGTAAACGAGCTCGAAAAGCCATCACCCTGATGCTCCCAGCGCAATCCGGTATTGATGCCGAAATCCGTACCCTGAACGTAATCATGGTTCAGGGTAGTGCGTTGGAGAAAGCCATTGCCATTGAGCGCATTGAGCGCCGCAGTCTGATTTGCACCGATAACAACTCCTGTGCGCAGGTTTTTGATGCCAAAGCGCGTCGTGCCAGGGAATGCGGCCTGGCCCAGAGTGAGGAGCCCGTTGATCGGCGAACCCGCCCCGGGAGTCAGATAATTAACCGCGCTGGTAAGACCTGCATTGCCGGTCCCGGAACCTGGGAACAGCCCATTGAAGTTGTAGGAATAGTCAAAATAGCGCGCGTGACCGAACAGGCTTAGCGAATCGCTCAACGGTGCATCGAAGTCCAGTCGCACTTGTCCGGTCTTCGCTACCACGCCGTCACGGTGGCTGAACTCGCGGAAACCACTGGGGTGTGCGAAGGTTGAGACTGGGACGGCGATGTTAGCGAAGGCATCGCCAGCGACATTGCCGAACTGAGTATCCAGGCCAGGAATGCTCTGGACCTTCCCATTGACAAACGCGTAAGGCATGGTCGCATAATAGGCGTTCTCGACATCACCTCCTTTGGCTGAAAGCCGGACAAAGCCGCCATCGCCAAAGTTATACTGAAGCGCACCTTTAAGACGCCAACCCTGATAGTCGAACGTATTGCTGCGAACGCCCGGGTTCGACTGGATATAGCCCCCGACATTGAACGCCAGATTTTCGGAAATTGGTTGAGAGTAATAGAAATCCCCACGCAACTGGCCATAATTGTACGCGCTAACGCGGGCGACGCCTTCTGCTTCTTTGAAATTGGGCCGCTTGGAAATGAAATTGATTGTTGCGCCAGCGCCATTGACGGTTAGCACGCCTGAGGATCCACCTTTGACTGCTTCAAGGCGATCAATCGTCAGGTCCTGATC
>CALMBN010000042.1 GCA_937860195.1 uncultured Novosphingobium sp. | reverse complement strand
TCAGACCATCCGCGATGCCGCGCAACTCGACCGCGCCATGGCGCAATCAAGCACCTGGGTCATTGCGGTTGAGCGCAACGGCCAGCGCGCTGAGCTTCGCTTCTAGGCGCGTTACTTTTTCACGGGTGCGCCGATCGACCAGGAATGACCGAACGGGTCTTTGAGCTGACCGTAGCGATCGCCCCAGAACTGGTCGGCGAGTGGCATTTTAATCTCGGCGCCGGCAGCGACGGCACGGTCCCACCATGTGTCGGCATTGTCGACTTCAAGGTGGATGGTGACGCCAACCGGTGGCGGGGCTTCGGCGCCGCCGTGGAATTCCGGAAAGTCATCTGAAAGCAGGATCGCAAAGCCGTTGACCCGGAAACGCGCGTGCATAATGCGCTCGCCATCCTGACCGTAATTGCGGAACTCCTCCGTCGCACCGAACGCGCGCGTGTAAAACTCCAGCGCGGCCTCGCCGCCTTTGACGGTGAGGTATGGATAGACGCCAACTGGAATGGCGGATGTCGGTTCAGCCATCGTTTCTCTCCTTGGGAAGGCCTATGTTCGGCGCATGAGCGATTTGTTCGAAGCCGCAGGTCTGGACCAGGGCGCGCCGACGCCACTGGCAGAGCGTCTGCGCCCGCGCAAGCTCGATGAGGTGGTTGGCCAGGATCACTTGCTCAAACCCGAAGGCCCGATCGGCCGCATGGTGGCGCAGAAGCGGCTCAGCTCCATGGTGCTCTGGGGCCCGCCCGGCGTCGGCAAGACCACCATCGCGCGGTTGCTCGCCGAAGAAACCGGCCACGAGTTCCAGCAGATCAGCGCGGTGTTTTCCGGCGTCGCCGATTTGAAGAAGGCGTTTGAAACCGCCAAGGGCCGGCGCGCCAGCGGCAAGGCGTCGAAACTGACTGCTGCAACCTGCAACCTGCGATCACCGATGATCGTCCTGGCGAGGCCTGCTCGCCGCTACTTCTTCGGCACAGTTCGCCGGCATTGCCAATCTTCCTCGGTCGCGACGGCGATCCGATTGGCAATTCCAGGGAATTCGTCAATCGGAAAGACAAAACCTCGGAGAATTCCGAGGTGTATTTTTCCGTAACTGCAAGATCATGGCCCTCGCAACATGATTAACGTTGTGAGGAGGCTCTAATGATCACGATTGTCCAGGGGCATGACCGGCCGCGCTATGCCGATCTCATCGATAGCATGTTTCAATTGCGGGCCCGGATCTTTTCCGATCGGCTCGGTTGGGACGTCTGCGTCCGCGATGGACGTGAAAATGATCAATTCGACGAACTCGATCCGCTCTACCTGCTATCGGTCACCGATGACAATCGGGTGGTCGGCTGCGCCAGGCTGTTGCAATCGACAGGACCCACGATGTTGAGCGACGTGTTCGACAAGCTGCTGCCGGAGGGGCAGACGATCCGCAGTCCGATCATCTGGGAAAGCACGCGGTTCTGCGTCGACACCGCCGACCCTGGCCTGCGATCGGGCAACGCGCTTGCCCGCATCACCGGCGAGCTGATGGCTGCCGAGATCGAAGTCGGGCTGAAGGCTGGCCTCTCGCATATCGTCACCGTTGTCGACGTGCGGATGGAGCGCATCCTCAAGCGCGGCGGCTGCCCGGTCGAACGGATCGGCGATGTCGTGCGCTACGGCGAGGTGCCGACGCTGGCGGTACTCATTCCGGTCGGCATTGACACGCTGCAGCGGATTCAACAGGCAAATGGCATCATCGGAAGCTGTATCGACGGCGACACCAACGTGCTGTCGATGGCGATTGCAGCCTAAAGCGCCGGCGAGTTGGGGGCAATGTGTTGCGCTTGAAGTTGGCGCGATGAAACAAACGACTAGTGGCCCGATTCCGGCATTTGCATATCGCTGCGGCGTCCGCGGGGCAAATGTCGGAATCACTCGGGGCCTCCGGTGATTTTATCTGGCTGACAGAGTTCTCGAATGTTGCTTTGAAGGGCACCGGCGGATCGCTGGGCGAGTTATCAGAATTACTTCAATTGGTGCGTCGAAGTCGTTCCGTCGATTACCACCGGGCGATTGGCGGTGGCGCTGCTATTTGCTGGCGGCCGCCTCACCAGCTGCCGCTACCACCTTCGATCACAGCGGCCGATCTGAGCGGCCTATGAACAACTCACGCTGGCGCCAATGTCACGGCCACTGCCCGTGTCGCAGTTGGCGTCACACGATCCCCCGGGGGAAGGGGGAGGCACCGGTCTTCGCTTTGGGCCACCCCGCAGGTCTCGAAGCGAAGCCGGTGCCGAGCCGCCCCGTCAAGGGTACTTGAACCGCGGCGACCAGGCGCTGGCACCACCGGGCAGCAGATCGATCATATTGAACGCGGCGTTGTACGGATCGCCGGGTCCGAACGGGCTGTGGGCGATGCGCTCGATGCTGCCGTCCCCACTGCGCCGCAAGGTCGACATGCCCGGATGGATGCCGCCGTCGGAACCATATCCAACGGCCGACGAAAAGCGCCCCTTGGGATCGCTCACCATGCGAAAGCCCCAACCGCGCGACTTGGCGAATTCCGCCTGCCTATCAGGTGCGTCCGGGGACACGACGACGAAGGCGGCGCGGTTCTCGAGGTGGGCGAGCTGCCCGTTGAAGCCGTCGGCCCACATGGTGCAGTAGGGGCACGAGCGCCCCATGTTGTGGATGACGATCATTTCTTCCCGGTTGCCGAACAACTGCGAAAGTTGCACCGGCTTTCCGCCAGCACCGACAAATTCGGCGTCCTCGACCGGCTCGGGCTTGGCCTTGCGTTTCAAAGCTCCCACCTTGGCGATTTGTTTCAGCAGATCCCTTTCCGCCGACTGGATCTGTGACGACAGCGACGGCTTGCGGGCCGCCGCCGAAGCCGCCGGCTTGCTGCTTTTCGAGGTGGCCATTGCCGTTCTCCCTGGTTGCCAGTGGCTACTCCGCGATTGCCAGCTTCAGCGTTGCCTCAGCTGGTCGCCGCCGCCTCGAGCCGATC
>CALMBN010000041.1 GCA_937860195.1 uncultured Novosphingobium sp. | reverse complement strand
CCGCAAATGCAGCAAACCTTCGATCCTGCCGTGCTTCGGCTTCGGCATCCTGGCCCCATTGTTCGACCTGCCAGAGCTCTTCAAGCTCTGCCGCTTGCCACAATACCGCAACATCGACCTCTGGATCAAGCGCGGTCAGGCCAATCACCAGTGAAGCGGACAGACTCGTCAAGGTATTGAGTGCGGCGAGCGCAAAATCGTCTTGTGCTGCCAGTATGACTTCAAGCCGCTTCAGGGTTTCAGCCGGTTGCGGGCGATGGAGCACGCCGGAAACCCGCTCAAAGCGCACATCCCAGCGCGCTTCGGCGCCTATCAGAAGCGGTTCCCAGACTTCCAGCTGCCGCGCATAAAGCGGCTCGTCCGGCTCGGCCCGATAGCAAAGAGTGTCGGTTTCGGCGAAGCGCAGCAGGCCCGCGATCGCACCCGTCCGATCCGGCGCGATCACATCGAGCGCATAGTCAGCCAGATCGCGCAGCACGAGCAGCGCCGGGTCGACCTCTTCACCTTGCGTCGCCCATTCGGCGGCCAAGGCCAGGGCCAACGCCTCACCCGGAACCACCTGCGACCGGCCGCCCTGGGTTTTGACCCCGCGCCCGTCGAGCAACACCCGCCAGCCTTCGCCTTCGGCAGAAATGCTGGCATCCTTGTAGAATCGCTTCATGGTGCGGGCGATTTCCATTTCCTGGCGAGAAACACCGGCAAGACCAGAAAATCGACCAGGCCGATGGTCACGAACGCAAATCCTGCTGCTTGCGGCAAGGCGACTTTGCCGGCCACGACGAGCATGCCCAAGGTCAGGAACGCTGCACCGCTGAGCCGGATCAGCGAAAGGATCAGAAATCGCTGGCGCGCTTTTATTTCATTGGCATTCATCCCAGCAACTCCTTCAGATGCGCCGGATTGCGGGCGACTGCCTCGGCTCCGGCTTCGCGCAGTTCTTGCGCTGTGTGATAGCCCCAATCGACCCCCACAGCGCGGACATCGGCATTGACCGCCATTGCGATGTCAAAGGCCGTGTCACCAATCATGACTGTGTTGGCGCGGTCTGCGCCAGTCTCTGCCAGCGCCGTCTCGATCATCGAAGGGTTCGGCTTTGACGGATGATTGTCGGCGGTCTGCAAGGTGACGAAATGCTGACTGAGGCCGTGCATCGCCAGGCAGTGGTCAAGCCCGCGCTGGCTTTTGCCGGTTGCCATGCCAAGTAGCCAGCCTTCGCCAGCCAGTGCTTCGATCAGATCGGCCATGCCATCGTAGAGCGGCTCAACCAATGATCCCGCTTCACGCGCCGCGCGAAAGGCTTCGCGATATGCCGCATCAACGGCCTGGCGCTGATCTTCGCTCGCATCAGGGGCCAGCAAGCAGATCGCTTGCGGCAGGCTAAGCCCAACGATCCGGCGTACCTGATGCTTGTCCGGTGCAGGCAGGCCAAGCTGCGCAAAGGCCGCATCCATAGCATTCACGATCCCGGCCTGCCCATCAACCAGCGTGCCGTCACAATCGAAGATCGCGAGGCGCGGGGTCACTTCGCCAAAGTCCGCATCAATTGGGCAATCGCGATGCTGCCTTCGCGCTCCAGCCCGGCAGCGACGCGCTCGATTTCATCGGCGGACTTGTTCTGCGAAAGCTTCACAGTCTCGCGCCAGGCCGTCACCTCCAGCTCAAATCCGACGATACTGGCCAGCAGTCTGCGCAGGCTTTCGGGCGGTAATTTGGCCATGGTCCACGGTGCGCCTTCGGAAACCTGGGCCTCGTGCTTGTCAGACAAGGTTGTGACCAGCGCCAGCAGTGCTTCGGCATCGATCCGGCGGACCCGGCCTTCCAATTCCAGCGCGACATAGTTCCAGGTCGGAACCTGGGCCGGATCGGCATACCAGCGCGGACTGACATAGCCGTCCGGTCCGTTGATGACGATCAGCGCGGTGCTGCCCGCCAAATGCCTGGTCAGCGCATTGCCGCGGGCAAGATGGAATTGCACTGCTCCGTCACCGGTCGAAAGCAGCGGGACATGGGCCACGCGCGGGCCATCGGGAGTATCAGCAAAGACCATCCCGAAGCCGATCTGTTCGATCAGCGTTTCCAGCAGATTCCGATCCCCATGACGGAAGGCGGCGTTGGGGTGCATCAGCGCTTGGCCGGCTTGACCGGTTTGGCTGATTTCGGCGAACCCTTGCCCTTGGTCGGGCCGCGCTTGCCAACGGCTTTGGTCTCCGGCTTGCGGGTTGCGCCGCCGCCATCGGCCCTTCCGCGGCGCTCGCCCCGGCGCTCTTTTCGGACCTGTTTGGCGTGGGCTTTGGCTTGCGTCTTGGTCACTTCCCTGGATGACGGGGCGAGGGTGATGATTTCGCCCACCCCGTCCGCCTCATCGAACCCCAGCTGCGCCAGACTGGCGGCAAAATGTTCGGGCAAGTCGGCGGTAACGTCGATCAGGTCGCCATCGGGATGGTCGATCACCAGTCGCCGCGCATGGAGGTGCATCTTGCGGCTGATACTGCCCGAAAGGAATGCATCGGGCCCGCCATACTTGCCGTCTCCGACAATCGGGTGGCCGATCGCGGCCATGTGGACGCGGAGCTGATGCGTACGCCCGGTCATGGGTTGCAGCTCGACCCAGGCGGCGCGGTTGCCGGCCCGGTCGATCACCCGGTAACGGCTGCGCGCGGTCTGGCCTTCGCCCGACTTGTCGACCATCATCTTCTCGCCGCCGCTTCCGGGCTGCTTGCCCAGCGGCAGGTCGATCAGGCCTTCGTCGATATCGGGCACGCCGATCACCAGCGCCCAATAGATCTTGCGGGCGGTCCGGCCGGAGAACCGCTTCGAGAAATAGGCTGCGCTGCCAGGAGTGCGCGCGATCAGCAACACGCCCGAGGTGTCCTTGTCGAGCCGGTGGACCAGCCGCGGCCTTGGCCCATCCGCCGCATAGGCATCGAGCAGGCCATCGACGTGGCTGTAGGTCCCGCTGCCGCCCTGTGTCGCCAGCCCCGGCGGCTTGTTGAGGACAATCGCGGCGCGGTCCTGCGTGATGACCATCGCATCGGCCTGCGCCAATTGCTCCTCGGTCAGCGGTTTACGCTCCCGGGCCTTGCGTTCCGGCGCATCGCCGCCGGGGGGGACGCGGATGATCTGGCCTGCGCTGATCCGGTCGGCCACATCAGCGCGCTTGCCATCGACCCGGATCTGCCCGGTCCGGGCCCAGCGGCTGACCGTGGCAAAACCGATTTGCGGCAGGTGCCGCTTGAACCAGCGGTCCAGCCGGACTTCATTATCATCATGACCAACCGTGAACTGACGGACCGTATCGGCCGGAATGATCCCGCGTTCGGTCATGCCAGTCCCCTCGACAAGGCCAGACCCGCGATCAGGCCAAGCACTCCGCCCACAAGTGACAGCGCAGCATAGAGCGCCGCCGAGCCGTATGCGCCGCGCTGGGCCAGTTCGACCAGCTCCAGACTGAAGGCAGAAAAGGTTGTGAACCCGCCGAGCAAGCCAACTCCCAAAAACAACCGCCATGGCTCGCCGCTGTGGCCGTGGCGCGCCAGCCAGCCTGCCAGCAGGCCCATCGCGAAACAGCCGAGAAGATTGACACTCAGCGTTGCCCACGGGAAAGCGGCAATGCCAAGTGCGCGGCCTGCCGCAAAGCGCAGCCACGCTCCTGCACCGCCGCCAAGGGCGACAAGCAGCGAGTGTTGCAGAAAGGATCCGGTGTTCATCGAGCGGGCCTTAGCGGGCCTTTTCGATCTCCGCCACACCCTTGCCTGGTGCCGCCGAACAGACCAGCGCCGCGACCAGACTTCCCATCACCAGCTGCCACGGGAAAGCCACGCCTTTCATGGCAACCGGCAAGGCCAATGTATCGATCACATAGGGCTGGAATATCAATACTGTCAGGAATCCGGCGATAAAGGCCGCGATCACGCTGGCCGAGGTGCCACGATTAGTGAACAGCGCCACGCCGTAAACTCCGATCAGCCCGGAATAGGCAAAGGCCATCACGCCGAGCACGAAATCAAGCAGCGCAGAGTCGGCATAACGCTGCCAGTAATAGGAAAGGATCGCCATGCCGAACAACGCTGCGCCCAAAATGACGCTGGCAATCCGGCCCATTGCTACGAAATGGGCTTCGCTCTTTGCCCCGGCAAACGGCCGGTACAGATCGCCCACCAGGACCGCTGACATCGAGATCAGCCCCGAATTGATCGCCGCTGCCGCGATCACGCCGACTGTAATCAGTCCGCGAAGGCCCGGCGGAATCTCGGTCAGGATATAGTGCATGAAGACCGTCACCTTCTCGCCCCGATAGGTGCCAGCTGCCGCACCTTCATAGTGCAGGTAAAGCAGTGCGCCGATGGTCAGAAACAGCAGGATCACCGGCAAAGACAGCCAGACCGAGGCATAGAGCGAGCGTGCGCCCTTCCTGGCATCCTCGCAGGCCAGCAGCCGCTGGGTGATATCCTGATCGAGGCCGGAACTGGCAAGGTTGAGCAGCATCACGCCCGTAAGCACCGCAAACAGGCCCCACGGTGCAGAAAGATCGAGTGTCGGATTGACCAAAGTCAGCTTGTCGGCTTTCGCCAGTGTCTCGAAGGCCTGGCCCGTGGTCATGTCCAGCCCGCTCCACAGGTGCCAGGCCACCAGCAAAGCCGCGCCGACATAGAGCACAACCTGAACCAGATCGCTCCAGATCACCGATTCGAGCCCGCCCATGAAAGTGAACGCCAGCCCGAACACCAGCAGCGCGAACGCGGCAATGGCAATGTGCTGAGGCGACACGTCAAGGAACAGGATCATCGAAACCGCGATCGCTGCCAGATACAACCTCGCGCCGCTCGCGAAGGTCCGCCCGATCAGATACATCACCGCTGCGGCGCGTCGTGCGACCGGGTCAAAGCGGGTCTCTAGCAGCTCGTAAACCGTGGTGACCTTTAGTGCGTAAAACCGCGGGATCAGCACATGGGCGACGATCCATGCCGCGATCAGCGCCGCCAGCACCCCGCCGAGGTAAGTGAAATTGCCGCGGAACGAATTGTCCGGCACCCCCAGAAAAGTCGCCGCCGACTGCACGGTTGAGAGCACCGAGACCGCCACCAGCCACGTCGGTGCGTGGTGGCCGGCAAGGAAATAATCCTCGCTCTTCATGCCGCGCCGGGTGGTCAGCCAGCCGGCCAGTGCCAGCAACAGCACATAGCCGGCCAGCACCGCCCAATCGATCGATGTGAAACTTGTCTGCACCCGGCCCCCTTTGGCGGGGTTGCTATCGCAAACAGCCGCTCTCTCCAAATTCGTCATGCTGAACTTGTTTCAGCACCCATTGCGCGGCTGGCACGGTTGTCGCGGACCGCACACAAACGGCGAACGTTCGTTCCCGTTCAGCGCTTCGGGTTGGGAGGCGAAATGGGCCCTGAAACAAGTTCAGGGTGACGCATTGGGGAGAGTGAAGCCGAGTGCCGCGCCAGCAGGGCATCCAGCTGGCGCTTCAACCGCGCATTCTCGGCACGCAAGCGAATAAGCTCAAGCTCTTGCGAACTGGCCTTTTTGCGTCGCGGCGCAGGGCGGGCGGTGGGAACACCGCCGAGTCGATCCCATAGGCCCCGAGCACTTTGACCCAGCCAGTCATTGATCCGGGCGAGTAACCCGCTGGCGCGCAGCGGCGCGAGTGAGCGGTTACGGGGCAGCGGTTCGACTAGCGGCTCGGCGCTTTGCGGCAGGGGCAGCGCTGCGACCAGCTTTGGCCTGCGCTGCGGAGCTTTGCCCAGCGCCCTGGCTTTGCGCTGGGGCTTGCGGCGTTTGGCGGCGGGCTTTGTCTTTGGCTGAACAGGAAGCGCGAATAGCGCGATGCCGCTGACCGGAGGGGCCGAGATTCCAACACTCACCGCCCCTCGATGTGGCGGGATTTTGACTTCAGCCGGAAAGGCCGGAGTGGTCCGCGCGGTCTTGATCTTCGGCGCTTTCGGCTTGGCCGCGCGGCGGTTGCGTTGGTTGTGCATCGGCAATCGATCCCCCTTGGGATTGCGGATACCAAGGGTCTAACACAACAGCTGGGGTTTGCCTGTGTCCAGACTGATCCAATCCGGCGCGGTTCCGGATCAATCTTTTGGGGACAGCTGGCGGGCCTTCAGGGCGTTTCCCGGCTTGCCTTGGACCTGCGACTCTGCTAGCCGCCCGCCAGTTCGAGCCGTTCCTGCACGGGATTCGGCGCGTTTTCGTATTGATTCGAAAAGGTGCTCCCCCGCGCCATGGTGAAGCGGGGTTCTGGCCTTTTGCCAATGAGGTGGCTAAGTTTATGCAAATTCTCGTCCGCGACAACAATGTCGAGCAGGCCCTGCGCGCGCTCAAGAAAAAGCTGCAGCGTGAAGGCGTGTACCGCGAGATGAAGCTGCGCCGTCACTTCGAAAAGCCGTCGGAAAAGCGCGCCCGTGAAAAGGCTGCTGCCGTGCGCCGCGCCCGCAAGATGGAGCGCAAGCGGATGGAACGCGACGGGGTCAAGTAAACCCCGTTTCCCGGCTTGAACCGGGGGCATTGATAAGCCATGAGGGCGCGGAACAGTTCCGCGCCCTTTTGCTTTTCAACCAGACGCATTTCTACCAGACAGGGAAATCCATGACCGAAATCACCCGCGTACCGCTTCAGCCCATTGCCCAGGGCGCTCTGACCAAGCTTTGGCTGGGGGTTGCCGCCGCTGCGCTCGCCGCTGGGGGCGTGGTTTTCGCCAGCCTGCCGCCGGGCGTGGATGTCGAAACGGTCAAGGCCGGCGCTGGCGCGTCGCCGACCGAAGCAGACGTGGTGACGATCAACTACAAGGGCACCCTGCCCGACGGTAAGGTGTTCGACGAAGCCCAGGGGGCCAAACTGCCGCTGCAAGGGATCATCCCCGGCTTTACCAAGGCGCTGGTCCAGATGAAGCCGGGCGGCAAGTACAAGGTCACGATCCCGGCCGAACTGGCCTATGGCAAGGATGGCGCGCCGGGGATCGCCCCGAACACCGATCTCAAGTTCGATATCGATCTGATCAAGGTCCAGAGCCGCGCCGTGGCCGAGCAGGAAATGCAGGCCGAACAGGCTAAGGCGATGCAGGCGATGGAAGCCGAGGAAGCCAAGAGCGGCAAGAAGCCGGCCGATGCGCCCGAAAAGGACGCTCCGAAGGACGCGCCCGCCAAGGGCCTGTAATCCACGAAAGCGAGCGAAACGAATGTCGGTCGATATTGCCACGGTGGCCAGGATCGCCGCGCTGGCCCGGATCAAGGTGTCCGAGGCTGAGCTGGCGGCGATGGTTCCCGAACTCAACGGGATTCTTGCCTGGGTGGAACAGCTCGGCGAAGTCGACGTTTCCGGGGTCGAGCCGATGACAGCAGTGATCGACAACCACCTGCGGCTACGCGACGACGTGGTCACTGATGGCGGCGTGCGCGAGGCTGTGCTGGCAAACGCTCCGGCGCGGCAAGGCGGGTTCTTTGGTGTGCCCAAGGTGATTGAATAATGACAGACCTCACCAACCTCGGAGTCGCCGCGATCCGTGATGGGGTGGCGGGGGGTGACTTCAGCGCAGTTGAAGTGGCCAAGGCGTTCAACGCCAATATCGCGGCGGCGGGTGCGCTAAACGCCTTTATCGTCGCCACGCCCGAACTGGCGCTCAAAGCGGCCGAGGTGACCGACGCCAAGCGCGCTGCGGGCCAGCCGCTGGGCATACTGGGCGGCGTGCCGATCGGCATGAAAGACCTGTTCGCCACCAAAGGCGTGCAGACGACTGCCGCCAGCCATATCCTTGAGGGATTTGTGCCCGAGTATGAAAGCACCGTCAGCCAGAAGCTGTGGGACGCAGGCGCGGGGATGCTGGGCAAGCTCAACCTCGATCAGTTCGCGATGGGCTCGTCGAACGAAACCTCCTATTTCGGCAATGTCATCAGCCCGTGGAAGCGCAACGATGGCGGAAATGCTGCAATGGCGCCGGGCGGTTCATCCGGCGGCAGCTCGACCGCCGTTGCCGCGCGGTTGGCCCCCGCCGCAACCGGCACCGACACCGGCGGCTCGATCCGCCAGCCTGCGGCCTTCACCGGCATTTCCGGAATCAAGCCGACCTA
>CALMBN010000040.1 GCA_937860195.1 uncultured Novosphingobium sp. | reverse complement strand
GAAGGTGCGGTCAGCGTGCTCGTCTTCCTTGTTGACCGGAGGCCGCCGGTTGACGAGGAAGACGGAGACCGAGCGGGTGCCCGCCGGCAGCAGCTCACCGAGCCCCTCGGCGGCGACCGCCGGCAGGATCTCGTCGCACACATTATTAATGTAGTCGTCGGGACGGCCCTCGAACTCGGGCGGCACGGCGTGGGCGGCGAGCAGGGTGGTGCGCACGCGGATCGGCAGCCGGTCGCCGATCTTGCGCGCGACGCGCAGCATCTTCAGTTCGTTGTCGCGATCAAGTCCGTATCCGGACTTGATCTCGATCGTGGTGACGCCTTCGGCGAGCAGGCGATCCAGGCGCGGAAGCGCCACAGCGACGAGCTCGTCCTCGCTTGCGGCCCGCGTCGCGCGCACGGTCGAGCGGATGCCGCCGCCGGAGCCTTTGCCGGAACCAGCGGAGATTCCGGCGCTCGCGAGCTGGCCTGCCAGTGACACGCTGGACAGCTGGAACCTCCTCCCGACCGAGCCCGATTGGGCTGGCGGCTTTGCCGAATGGCAACCGGGCGAGGCGGGTGCGCGCGAGCGGCTGGAGGATTTTGCGGATCGCGTCGCGCGCTACGCCGAACAGCGCAATTTCCCCTCGGCCGAAGGCACTACGCGGCTGTCTCCGCATCTCGCTTTCGGGGAAATTTCGCCCGCAACGATCTGGCAGCGCACCGCGCAGTTGGGTGGATCGACCGGAACCTTTTTGGGCGAACTGGGCTGGCGTGACTATGCCCAGAACGTGATCCTGCAGCTGCCGGACTATGGCGCACGCAATGCCAAGGCGGAGTTTGACGGCCTGCGCTGGCGGACCGGACCCGAGGCGGAAGCTGATCTAGCAGCGTGGCAGCAGGGCCAAACCGGCTATCCCATCGTCGATGCCGGGATGCGGCAATTGTGGGCGACGGGTTGGATGCACAACCGGGTGCGGATGATTGTCGCGTCGTTCCTGATCAAGCATTTGCTGATCGATTGGCGGCGCGGCGAACAATGGTTCTGGGATACCCTGCTCGATGCCGATTACGGCCAGAACGCGGTCAATTGGCAGTGGAGCGCCGGCAGCGGGGTGGATGCCAACATGTTCGTGCGGATCATGGCCCCGCTGACCCAATCGCCAAAGTTCAATGCAGCCGACTATATCCGGCAATGGGTGCCGGAACTGGCTGGTTTGCCGGATGGCGAGATCCATGATCCGTCGCTGCCGGTGTGCGGCTATCCTGCCAAGCTGGTCGGTCATGTCGAGGCCCGGGCGCGCGCACTGGCGGCCTGGGCTGCGCTGCGCTGAAGGGGAGGGGACTGTTGGCACCAGGATCGCTCGATTGAGAGCGTGCCCCTTCGCTTGCGCTCGGGAGTTTTCGGGAGAATGTCCCCCGGACATTCTCTGATTCCGAAAACTGGTGCCCGAGGGCGGATTCGAACCACCGACACGCGGATTTTCAATCCGCTGCTCTACCAACTGAGCTACTCGGGCATCGCCTCTGCGTTGCACCCCTGAAGGCACCGCGCGATGGGAAGCGCGCCTATGGCGAAGGCGCACGCGATTGGCAAGAGGGTTTCAGGCAATCTCTTCGTCTTCATCAGGCGCCTTGGGGCCGGGAATCGCATAGCCATCATCCAGCCAGCGAACCAGATCGCGGTCCTTGCAGCGGGCCCCGCAAAACGGGGTGAATGCGGCAGAGCGCGGCTTGCCACAGACCGGGCACTTTCGGGTTGAAGCGATCATAGCGGTACCGCCTGTGCGAAAGCGGCCTCAAGGGCAAGGGCCGGGTCGGCGAGAACCCGAATTTCGCGGGCCGTGCGGCGAGTCAACTCGGCCAACCAGGCATCGGTCAGCTTGGCTTCGATCACGGGATGGCACGACAACAATAGCGCCCCCGGCTCTTCGACCAGTTCAGCCAGCCGCAGCAAGCGCCGCGCCGCCGCGCCTGCACGGTCGCGCGCGCACAGATGCAGCAGCGAGGGACGTGACAGGCGCGCGACAATCTGGACGAAACCGAAACCGTTCATCGAAGTGCGCTCGTGCGACCAATCGCCCAAGGCTCGCTCCAGAGCACCGTCGACCTGCTTGCGGTCGGCCTTGTCGGGCAGGGACGGGAAATCGATCCCGATCGATCCGGCCAGATCCAGACGGGCCAGCGCAGCCGCGAGAGGATCGATCGCAGCCAGCGCCAGATCGCGCGGGGGCAGGGTGCCATCGATATCAACCAGGGTCATCGCCGGGGTCAACGAAATGGTTAGCGCACCGCAACGAAAGGCGATTCCGCCTGACCAGGCATCCGCGAACAGATCGTCCCACAAGCCTGCGGGGAAGCGCCGGACAATCCGGGCACCAAGGTCTTCAGCCAGCGTTGGTGCAGGGCGAGCAGCCTCGCTGCTGGGCCGGGCCTGGGCCCGTTTCAGTCGCCCACGCTCGGCCATCGCCGCGCGGGTGACGATCAGGCGCAGCGCCGCGCCTTCGCTGGCTTCATGCGGCAGGCCATCGACCAGCGCTTCCTCGCCGCTGGCAAACCGGGCGGTGCCGCGCTTCGAATTGGCGGAGCGCGAGATCAGCCGCGCATCTTCGATCAGTCCGGCTTCGAGCCCGCCAGGCCAGCGCAACCGGGCAGCCAGGGCTTCGCCGTGGTCGACCAGAATGGCCCGTTCTTCGCCGATGCCTTGTTCGACCAGCCACTCAGCCAAGGGGCAACCCCGCCGCTTTGAGCAGGGCCCGGGTTTCAAACAGCGGCAAGCCGATCACGCCCGAATGACTGCCCGTCACAGAGCGGATCAAAGCCTCGGCGCGGCCCTGGATCGCATAGCCTCCGGCCTTGCCCAGGCCTTCACCGCACGCAATATACGCACCGATTTCTTCGGTCGTCAGGCGCTTGAAAGTGACGACGGTTTCGACCACCCTGGTTCGGGTCTTGCCGTCGAGACCGATCACGCAGACCGCCGATATGCAGCGATGCCGCCGCCCGGAAATCAGGCCCAGCAGCTTTCGTTGGACATCCACAGTCTCGGCCGGGGGCAGGATTCGCCGACCCAAGGCCACGGTTGTATCGCCAGCGAGCACGATCTCGTCTGGCTGGCGGTCCACAGCCTGTGCTTTGGCCAGCGCCAACCGCAAGGCATAAGCGCGCGGCAGCTCGTCCTTCAATGGACTTTCATCGATGTCAGGGCTGGCAATCCGATCCGCTGCCGCGCCGATCCGTGCGAGCAAATCGCGGCGACGCGGGGATGAGCTGGCCAGGACCAGGGAAAGTTTGTTCAAGCGCCGAACTGACCTGGGCCGCCACGGCCGGGCATAAAGCGGTAGGTGATCCGGCCCTTGGTCAGATCATAGGGGGTCAATTCGACCATAACTTCATCGCCGACCAGCACGCGGATGCGGTTCTTGCGCATTTTCCCGGCGGTATGGCCCAGGATTTCGTGATCGTTTTCAAGGCGGACGCGGAACATTGCATTGGGCAGCAATTCCACCACCGTGCCCCGCATTTCGAGTAGTTCTTCTTTCGCCATCCGCGCGTTCAATCCGTTCCATAGGGGTTGATTGCGGCGCGCCATACCCGCGCGAGGCGCAAAAGGGAAGCCTTTGGCGTTCGGTGTGCCGTCTTCAAGCCGTTCTACAAAGCGACAATTTGATACGACCGGGGTCATTGCGCCCGAACCGCAAGTGGGTCAGTGACTTGAGCACGGGGGCGGGGCTGCAACACCGGCTAACATTTGGAGCTTTTTTAGCGCGATGCGTCATCTCACCACACTCTCCCTGATTCTGGCTGCCACCCCGGCCTATGCCCAAACCACCGAACCGCCCCCTCCAGCGGAAAGCTCGGCGGTTGATCGGGCAAGCGACGAGGTCGAGGAGCAGGACGGTCAAGTCCGCGCTGTATCCGGTGACGAAATTCTGGTCATCGCAACCCGCTACAAGGGGCAGATCGATGCTCCGCAAGCCCCGATTGCGACCTTTGACGAAGCCGAGATTCAAGCGCTTGGCGCAACCTCGATTGCCGATTTGCTGACCAAGGTCAGCCCGCAGACCGGGTCCGGTCGGGGCCGGAGCGGTGCTGGCGGCGGTTTTCCGCTGATCCTGGTCAATGGCCAACGGATCACCAATTTCCGCGAGATGCGCAACTATCCGGCCGAAGCGATCAAACGGGTCGAGATTCTGCCCGAAGAAGTCGCACTGCGCTATGGCAGCCCGCCCAACACCCGGGTGGTCAATCTGATCCTCAAGGATAATTTCTCAAGCCGGCGGATCGAAGCCGGTTACAGCCTGCCGACGCGTGGTGGATTCGCTTCATGGCAAACCGAAGCCACCTTGCTCAAGATCAGGAAGCTCAATCGCTTTACAGTGACCGCCAGTGCCAGCGATACCAGCCCGCTGTTTGAGAACGAACGCGATGTGGTGCAGGCGGCGGCGAGCTTGCCGACAGTGTCGGGCGATCCCGGTCAGGCCGCCTATCGATCGCTGATCGCTGACTCGCGCTCTTTCGGGCTCAACACAGCCTGGACCAAAGGCATGGGAAAGGACGGGATGAAGGGCTCGGTCACGCTCAGCGCCGAGGCCAACCGGACTGACAGCCGCAGCTTCTCAGGCCTTAACGCCGTATTGCTGACTGCGCCAGGCGGAGCGACAGCGCTGCGCACCTTGCCTGGCCCGCTCGAACGGGTGAACCGCACAACCTCGGTTGCTGCCGGGGCCGGCTATTCCACCAGTTTCGGCAAGTGGCAATTTGCCGCGACGGTTGATGGCACCCATGCCGAGAGTCAGACCCTGATTGATCGCCGGGCCGATACCGGCGGACTGGTTGCGGCGGCTGCGGCAGGCACCCTGCCGATTACCGGCGCGCTGCCTGCTTTGGCTGCGGCGGGGCAGGATCTGGCGCTCAACAATTCGGAGCGGATTGAGAGTTTGGTGACATTGTCCGGCAGGCCGATGCGGGTGCCAGCCGGACCGGTTTCGCTGACGCTGAAGACCGGAATTACCTGGATCGATTTCGACAGCCTTGATCAGCGTTCCACCTCCGGTCCGGTTTCGCTGGGCCGGTTCAGAGTGCAGGGCGGGGTCAATCTGGCGATTCCGCTGACCAGCCGCCGCGACAAGTTCGGGGCGGGGGCCGGGGACATCACGGTCAATCTCAGCGGCAACTGGAGCCACCTTTCGGATTTTGGCACAGTCAATGACTGGAGCGCGGGGGTAACCTGGGCACCAACCGAAAAGCTCAACCTGCAAGCCAGCTATATCGTCAACCAGGAGGCCCCTGCGGTCAGTCAGCTTGGTAATCCGGTGATCCAGACGTTCAATGTCCCGGTCTATGATTTCAGCACCGGGCAGACAGTGCTGGTGACCACAACCGGTGGCGGCAACCCGCAGCTCAAACGCGAGCAACAGCGCGACATCAAGCTGTCGGCGACCTGGACGCTGCCGTTCCTGTCGAATTCAAACGTGCTGGTCGAGTGGTTCCGCAACCGCTCTACCGATGTCACATCCAACTTTCCGCTGCTGACCCCGGCGATCGAAGCGGCTTTTCCGGGCCGGGTGACCCGGGACGGGACAGGGCGGCTGATTGCGATCGATCAGCGCCCGGTGACTTTCGCGCGGCAGGACAGTTCGCGGCTGCGCTGGGGCTTCAACCTGTCCGGCGGGGTCGGCAAGCAGCCCGATGCGAACGGGGTGATGGCACCGGCTGCGCCGCGCGGCGGAGCGCCGGGTGCGCGGCCTGCCGCTCCGGCACCTGTCCCTGCCAGCTCCGGCACACCACCCGCCCCTCGTCCAGCCGGAGCGCCAGCCCGAGCAGGCGGCGGCGGTGGTCGCGGCGGTGGTTTCATGGGCGCAATGATGGGCGGGGGTGGCCCGCCGGGGCGGTGGAGCCTGGGGGTTTACCACACGGTCCAGTTCGACAATGTGATCACCGTCTCCCCGACCGGTCCGGTGCTCGATCAGCTAAACGGTCAGGGGCTGACAGCCAGTGGCACGCCGCGCCATTCATTCGAGTTCAACGGCGGGGTGTTCTACAAGGGCTTCGGCAGCTTTTTCCAGGGCAGTTGGATCGCGCCGACCACGCTTGAATCGACCGGACTTCCGGGAACCAGTGACTTGCGCTTTGGCAGCAATACCAATGTTACGCTCGTGCTGTTCGCCGAATTCTCGGTCATGCCCAAACTGACCAAGACCGTGCCATTCCTGAAAGGCGCGCAGCTATCGCTGCGGGTCGAGAATCTGTTCGATTCGGTTCAGACCGTGACCGACGGCGCAGGCACGGTTCCGCTGTCCTATCAGCGCAGCTACCTCGATCCGCGTGGGCGGGTGATCTCGCTCGGCTTTCGCAAGCCGCTTTGAAGGCCCCCGATTGGTCGATCCGACCGGGGGCTTCGAAGGCCTAGTGGAACACAGCGAGCAGCAGGTGCAGCGACAGCGCCATCAGGCACAGGCTGGACAGTGCGAACAGCATGAAACGCGGCATGACCTTGTTGACGGTCGCCTGGAACACCGAATGGACGATCCGCAGGGCGACATAAGCCCAGGCGATCGTGGCGTTCAAGCCGTTGCCCTGTCCGATGAAGGCCAAGGCCAGCGCGACCGCATAAAACACCGTTGGTGCTTCGTGCAGGTGGTTGTAATTGTGCGCCTTCCACTGCACTTCGCGCGGGATCAGGCCTTCCAGCATTGCCCCGGTCCAGCCCTGATCGCCACCAGCCTCGGTCGGCTTGGGCAGCTTGTTGATCGCAGGAATGCGGGTCGCGTACATCCAGATCCACATCACCATCGTCCACATCGCGAGGACAGCGAGCGGTTTGAGGATTTCCTGTTCCATTATGCGGGTACTCCCATTCCCAGTGCAGTCAGTTCAAACGCGTGGACCGCCAGCAGCAGCAGGCAGATCGTCGACAGGATGAACAGCGAAAAACGGACCGTGACCGTGTTGACGGTCGCCTGCCAGATCGAGTGAACGATTCTCAAAGCAACGTAGCCCCAGGCGATCGCGATATCGCCTCCGTTCGGGCCCATCAGCGCCAGGATGACCACGATCGGATAGAAGATCGTCGGCTGTTCCATCAGATGGGTGTAGTTGTGCGACTTCCACTGGACGCTGTCAGGCAGCACACCTTCCAGGTCAACCCCGCGACCTCCAGGCTTGGCGGCACCGAGGCCTCCCGGCGCTTTGAACAATGGCGGCAATCGAGTGGCCGCCATCCACATCAGCATAACCAGCGACCACAGCACGAGCGTTGCCGCCGGTGCGAGCATTTGTGCCTGCATGAGTTTTCTCCCCCGTCTCGAAGCGACCCGAGGGCGACAAGGTGTTCCCGATGCAACCGATTGTCAATTGCAACTAATCAGCTGAGCCCAGGACCTTGGCAAAGGCAGCCGGATCGGTATTGCTACCCGACAGGATAACGGCCGTGCGACCATCGGCCGGAACCTTGCCCGCCAGCACGGCCGCCAGAGCCGCCGCACCGCCGGGTTCAAGCACCAGATGCAGCCGTTCAAAGGCAAAGCGCTGCGCTGTGCGAACCTCTGCCGGGGTGACCATCAGCCCGCGCGGGACGCGGTCTTTCAGCACGGCGAAGTTGATGGCGCGGGTCGCGGGGGTTTGCAGTGCGTCGCAATCGGTCGGGTGCCCCAGATCAGGCACGCTGATGATTTTGCCGGCTTCAAGGCTCAACCGGACATCGTCCCAGCCTTCGGGTTCAACCGGGACAATCTCGGCATCGGGGCACGCAATGGCCAGACCGGCGGTCATTCCGCCGCCGCCGCAGGGGCAGACGATCCGCGAGGGGCCAACGCCGATCCGCGCGGTCATGTCCGCCGTGATTTCCAGCCCCATAGAGCCTTGTCCCTCGATCACGTGAGGGTCCGCAAAGGCATGGACCAGCGTTGCGCCTGACTGATCGATCAGTCGCTGTGCCACCTGATCGCGATCTTCGCCGCCGGGGCGATCGTAAAGCACCACGTTGGCACCATAGGCGCGGGTCGCTTCGATCTTCACCTGCGGGGCATCGACCGGCATGACGATGGTCGCAGCAACGCCCAGCCGCTGCGCCGCCCAGGCGACACCCTGCGCGT
>CALMBN010000039.1 GCA_937860195.1 uncultured Novosphingobium sp. | reverse complement strand
TCAAGTTGTTTTCAGCTTCTTCCATTACTAATCAAAACATTTGCCCCGAATTACATCGATTGGACGCTGGAGCAACTCGCCGCCGCCACCCCGGCGCAGGCGGTCAAGCATCCCAACTGGGATATGGGCGCCAAGATCAGCGTCGATAGCGCGACGATGTTCAACAAGGGCCTCGAACTGATCGAGGCGCATCACCTGTTCCCGGTCGGGCTCGATAAGCTGCGGATTGTGGTCCATCCGCAATCGGTGATCCATTCGATGGTCGAATACCGCGATGGCTCGACGCTTGCGCAGCTGGGCCCATCGGATATGCGGGTGCCAATCGCCTCGTGCCTCGCCTGGCCCAGCCGGATGGACACCCCTTGCGCGACGCTCGATCTCGCCGCGCTGGGCGAGCTCACGTTCCGCGCGCCCGATGAGGCCCGCTTCCCCGCAACGCGGCTGTGCCGTGAGGCCGCCGAAGCGGGCGGGGCGGCGCCCGCTGTGCTGAATGCGGGGAACGAAATCGCAGTCGCGGCGTTTCTCGCCGGACACCTGCCATTCACCCGGATTTCGGTAATGGTCGGGGAACTACTTGGGCGCTATGCTCCCGCTGCTCCGGCTTCGCTTGGCGATGTGATCGCTATCGATGCCGAAGCGCGGGGCCGTGCCCGCCAGATGCTGGAGCTTGCCTGACTTGATCGAGACACCATCCCTGCTGCTGACCCTCGCGGCTTTCCTGCTGCTGCTTGGTCCGCTGATCGTGCTGCACGAACTGGGGCATTATTATGCCGGCCGCCTGTTCGGCGTGCGCGCCAAAACCTTTTCGATCGGGATGGGAAAGGAGCTGTGGCACCGGATCGACAAGCGCGGCACCCGCTGGCGGATCGCAGCGATCCCGCTGGGCGGCTATGTGCTTTTTGCGGGCGATGCCGATGCCAGCAGCAAGCCCGATCCTGCGCTGGAAAATGCCACGGCGGAGGAGTTGAAGGGCACTTTTCCGGGTGCAGCGCTGTGGCAGCGAACGCTGATCGTGCTGGCCGGCCCGATGGCCAACTTGCTGGTCGCTGTTGTGACTATTGCAGCCTTTGCGATGGCCTATGGCGTTCCTTCCAATCCATCGGTGATCGGCGGCTGTGCAGAGAAGAGTCCGGCGCAGCTGGCGGGCATGCAGCAAGGCGACCGGATCGTTTCCATCGACAGCACGCGGATCGACAGTTTCGAAGATATTGCCGACAAGGTGATGATCTATCCGAACAAGCTGGTTTCGGTCACCGTTGAGCGGTCTGGGCGCACTCTGACCTATCCGGTGACGCTGGCCGAGCGTGTGGTGACCGACCGGTTCGGCAACGTCGGTCGGTTCGGAATGCTGGGCGTGTCCAACGGCAAGATGGAAATTGCGCAAGTCGGGCCGATTGACGCGGTCCGCTATGGCTTTGTCAAAAGCATCACGATTGCCAAGTCGATGGCGATCGGCCTCAAGCAGATCATCGCCGGCGAGCGCTCGGTCAAGGAGATGGGCGGGCCGATCAAGATTGCCAAATACTCGGGCGAGCGGCTCAGCATGGGCTGGCTGGCTTTCGTGGATTTCGCCGCATTGATCTCAATTAATTTGGCATTCATCAATCTGCTGCCAATCCCGACTTTGGACGGTGGGCACCTGGCATTCTACGCCGCGGAAGCAGTCCGCCGCAAACCGCTGGGAATCCGCAGTCAGGAATGGGCGTTCCGTACTGGCCTGGCGCTTGTCCTTGGGGTCGCGGTGTTCGTGACGTTCAACGATGTGGCCTCGCTGTTCTTCAAGTAAGGGCGGTTGGCCGAAAAACTGCGGAAGGTTGTCGCAACATTGCTTGATCGTTTGGGGCGCATCGGGCAGAGGGCGGCGACTTGCCTGCAAGCTGCGCGGAGTCTGCCCCCAACGGGCAACCACGCCGCCAAATGATGACGGGAAATGCCGTGCCGATAATGAATACCAGTGTGGATCGCAAACAGCCTCTGCGCGCCAGCTTCAAGATGGCCGCGCTGCTGCTCGGAACCACCATTCTGGCCGGGGTCCCGCAGCTTGCGATGGCGCAGGTTGCTCTGCCTCCGGCGACCTCGGCCCCCGCGCCGGTGGCCGAAACGATCCAGTCGATTACTGTCACCGGGGCTCAGCGGCTTGAGGCTGACACGATCCGCTCCTACGTCAAGCTGCGGGTCGGCCAGCCTTATACCCAGGCGACAGCCGATCAGGCGCTGAAAGACCTGTTCGCGACCGAGCTGTTTTCCGATGTCCAGATTCGCAACAACGGCGGCGCTGTGACGATCGAGGTCAAGGAAAACCCGGTGATCAACCGGATCATCCTCGAAGGGAACAAGCGGCTCAAGGCCGAAAAGATCTTGCCTGAAATCAAGCTGGCCCCGCGGCAGATATTCACGCGCTCCAAAGTCCGCGCCGATGTTGCCCGGATTATCGAGCTGTACAAGCGGCAAGGCCGCTTTGCCGCTTCGATCGAACCGAAGATGGTGATGCTCGATCAGAACCGTGTCGATATCGTGTTCGAAATCGATGAAGGCCCCAAATCCAAGGTTCGCAAGATCAACATCATCGGCAACGATGCCTTCGATGATGGTGCTCTGCGCGGTGAGATGATCACCAAGGAAGCGGGCTTCTTCAAGCTGCTCAGCTCTGGCACGACCTATGACCCGGACCGCATGGCCTATGACCAGCAAAAGCTGCGCCAGTTCTATCTGACCAAGGGTTACGCCGATTTTCGCGTCGTTTCGGCGGTGGCCGAGCTGACCCCGGACAAGAAGGACTTCATCCTGACCTATGTGGTCGAGGAAGGGCCGCGTTACAAATTCGGCGACGTGATGGTCGAAAGCCAGCTGCGCGATTTCGATGGTGATCGGCTCGCCAGCCAGTTGCCGATGAAGAAGGGCGATTGGTACGATGCAAAAATGGTCGAGGATACCATCGACCGGCTCAATGAAACGCTCGGCACCTTTGGTTATGCCTTTGCCGATGTTCGCCCCGAATATGCCCGCAACAAGGAAGAGCTCACCATGAGCCTGACCTTCCAGATCGCCGAAGCGCCGCGGGTCTATGTCGAAAAGATCGACGTCAACGGCAACACGCTGACTCAGGACAAGGTGATCCGCCGTGAGTTTCGTCTGGCTGAAGGCGATGCATTCAACTCGATCCAGGTCAAACGCTCGACGGCCCGGATCAATTCGCTCGGCTATTTTCAGGAAAAGTTCGAAATCGAGCAGAAGCCGGGTTCGGCTCCCGACCGGATAATTCTCGAAGCCAATGTTGAGGAAAAGCCGACCGGGCAGCTTCAGCTTTCGGCAGGTTATTCGAGTCTTGAGGGGCTCATTTTCCAGGGCTCGATCGAGCAACGCAATTTCCGTGGGCGCGGCCAGACCATCGGGCTCAACCTGGCCTATTCGAACTATTCCAAGCAGATCGATATCAGCTTCACCGAGCCGTATGTGTTCGACAAGAACATCAGCCTTGGCGTGAATGTATATCGGCGTGATCTCAACAGTTTCAATTACTTCAACAACAATCGCAACACGATTTATAGGCAATCGACGACTGGTTTTCAGGTTCGTGCCGGGATTCCCGTGACGGAGTATATCTCTGCTGTTGGCAGCTATACTTTCAACTATGATGACGTCAGCGTTGACCGCACCCAATACTACACCGATCGGCAGAATCCGCCGCTGCTCGAATGCGATCCGCTGATCGCAGGGCGCTATCTGTGCGATGCCTTGGGCAAGCGGACGAGTTCGATCCTTGGCATGACGTTGGCCTATGACTCGCTCGATAGCCGTTATCGTCCAACCCGCGGAAAATCGGCTTCGCTGACCGGCGAATTGGCCGGACTGGGCGGTTCGGTGAAATATTTCCGGGTTCGCACCAACGCGGCAGTCTACAAACCGATTGCCAAGGGCTTCATCTTTTCCGTCCGCGCCGAAGGCGGAGCGGTTGTCCCGCTCAACAAGGGAAGCGCTACTCCTGGGGTCGAATCGATTCGACTGACCGACCGGTTCTATCTGGGTGAACCACAGCTGCGCGGTTTCGATATCCGGGGGGTTGGCCCGCGCGTGATCCGCCAGTTCTACGATGGCACCGGCGCCCTGATTACTGATCGTGAACAGGTCGTTGATGATGCGATTGGCGGGCGGTTTTACTACCTCGGCCATCTTGAGCTGGAAATTCCGCTTGGCTCGGGCGCGCGCGAGCTGGGACTGCGGCCGTCGATCTTTGTTGATATCGGTGCGGTCTGGGGGGTCCGGGCTCCGGTCCTGCAAAACAGTCCCTATCCTGGCGGGATCTTCGTCCCGAGCCGCGATTCGAGCGGCGCAGCGCTCTATACCCAGATCACGACTACAGCAGTCAACGCGACCAGTGGTGTGTGCGAGGTAACCGCAATCTCCACCGTGACCAGCGCGACGAATACGATCACGTATGCCTGCATCCCGACCGGATCTACACCGAACACCAACACCGCGATCGGTTCGACCGTTCCGCCGTTCGTTGAAACGTTCGTCGGCAACTCGCCAAAGCCGCGTATTTCGGTGGGTATCGGGGTCAACTGGAACTCGCCGTTCGGGCCGTTCCGGATCGATTTCGCCCATGCAATCACGAAGGTCAACGGTGATGACACCAAGAGCTTCACGTTCAACGTAGGAACCCAATTCTGATGACCAAGACTTTCAAAATCCTTTGCGGCGCCGCGCTGGCGCTGGCGCTGGCCGCCCCGCTTGCGGCGCAAAAAAAGCCCGCTCAGGCTGCCCCGGTTGCGTCCGCTCCTGGCGGCACAATCATTCCCGGGCTGGGTGTTGCCAACCTTGAGGCCGCAATCCTCAATTCAAACGCTTACCAGGTTGCCGTGCAGCAGCGGCAAGTGACCTACAAGGCGACCTACGATGCGGCGCAGGCACGGGCCCTGCAGATCGATGGCGAACTCAAGGTTCTGGTCGAGCGTTTCAACGCCGATCGCACAGCGAAGAAGCCGGATGCCGTCCTTCAGCAAGGCTATGCCGCGATTCAGCAGCGTCAGGAGCGCGGCAAGCAGGAAATCCAGCAGATCCTGATGCCGGTGCTGCTCTCGGAAGCCTATGTGAATGAACAGATCAGTGAAAAGCTCAACCAGGCGGTTCAGAACGCAATGGCCAAGCGCGGGGTTACGCTGCTGCTCGGACCGGATTCGGTGATCGCGCGGGCCAATGCCTATGAATTGACCCCGGCAATCATTGCAGAACTGAATATTCTGATCCCGAACGCCATTCTGGTCCCGCCGCAGGGCTGGCTGCCACGCGAGATGCGCGAACAGCAGGCTCAGCAACAAGGTCAGGCACCGGTCCCGGTCCCGGCCGCTGCCCCGGCACCGCGTCCGACTGGTCCGCAGCCCGAAGGCCGCTAAGCAAACCCTGGGGGCCGGTATGAGCGATGAAACCACACCGGCCTCTTCGGCCTATGATATCCCGAAGATTCTGGCCGCCTTGCCGCATCGCTACCCGATGCTGCTGGTTGATCGGGTAATCGAAGTCAGCGAAGAATCGATCACTGCGGTCAAGGCAGTGAGTTTCAACGAAGGCATTTTCCAGGGGCATTTCCCGGGCCGCCCGATCATGCCGGGGGTGCTTCAGATCGAGGCACTGGCCCAGGCCGCCGGAATTCTGGCAATCGAAAGCCTCGGCCTCGCCGGGACCGGCAAGCTGGTCTATTTCATGGCGATCGAAGAGGCGAAGTTCCGCGCTCCGGTTGAACCTGGGGTGCTGCTGACTTTGGAAGCGGGATTCGTCCAGAAACGCAGCCGGGTCTGCAAGTTCTGGGGCAAGGCTTCGGTCGAGGGCAAGGTGACCTGCGATGTGCAGTTTACCGCGATGATCGCCGACGCTTGATTTCTCCGCAATGGCTCGCTAAGGGCGCGCCTTCCCATTCGGGCCGGTCGGAACCGGCCAACAGCGAAAGACAATTGCCATGAAGGCCGAAGGACATCCTGACTATCACTCCATCAAGGTCCAGATGACCGATGGCACCGTGTTCGAAACCCGCTCCACCTGGGGCAAGGAAGGCGACACGCTGGTGCTGGAAATCGATCCGACTTCGCACCCGGCCTGGACTGGCGGTACGCGCCAGCTTGATCAGGGCGGCCGTGTGGCGCAGTTCAACAAGCGCTTTGGCGGGCTTTCGCTCAAGAAGAGCTGAGCGCTGCAACCCAGCCGGAATCACCACGGGCGGCCTTCGCGGGCCGCCCGTTTTTATTCTGAGCTAGTCGCGAGCAATTTCGAGGGCATCTGCCTCGCTGATTGAGCGCAGGAACTCTACCCCGGCAGAGCCATTGCGGGCCCAGCGGACGATCGCTTGAATCGACCAGTCGCTCGACAGGTTGATCGATACGAACATTCCGGTCCGGAGCCATTCGGCGTTGGTCTGGAGCAGGCAGCCGAAGATCGATACATCCTTCAATTGGGCTTTGCAGCTGTCGCCATGGCTGGAACGGACCAGCACTCGGCTGCTTGCCAAGAACCGGCTGATCCTGCGCTTTTCCTTGTGCGGAGGCTTGACCGCAGCGCTTTCCAATTGCAACTTTGCCGCCATATTTCGACCCCTGGTTACGGCTAATCCCTGGTAGCCTATCCAAGGCTGGTTAAATAATTCCCTCTGTTCCGATAACGATGATTGCATTGGCGCAGGCTTGGGAGACATTTGCCAGTTTTCCCTTCCAATAGTGCTGCGCTTGTGCAAAGGCGCGCGCCTGCAAGAATTGGGTTCCCAAGGCTTGTCGTGGCGATCGTAGCTCAGTTGGTTAGAGCGCCGGTTTGTGGTACCGGAGGTCGGGAGTTCGAGCCTCCTCGATCGCCCCATTTTTACCCTTGAGTAAGGTCAGGGCAGTATTTGGCTGAGGCGGGCACTTGCCGCTTGCCGCACGAGGGCGCTCCTGCCAAACGGTGGCCCAACAGTTTGAGATCAAGGGTCCATGCACGCTTACGCCAATCCTGCCCGTTTTCTGCGTCTCGCCCGTGCGCTGACCGGGCCTCTGCTCTGGTCTGGGATCGTGCTCACGCTGGCGGCGCTGGGCTGAGGTCTGCTGGGCGTACCTGCGGAGCGTTTGCAAGGCGATTCAGTCCGAATTCTGTTCGCTCACGTGCCTACCGCCTGGCTTGGCATGGGCGGGTGGAGCGCGATTGCGGTGGCCAGCCTGACCGAGCTGGTCTGGCGGCATCCCTTGGCTGGTATCGCCGGAAGGGCGATTGCCTTGCCTGGCGCGATTTTTTCGTTGCTGTGCCTTGCCACTGGCTCGCTCTGGGGCCGCCCGGCCTGGGGAACCTGGTGGGTCTGGGATGGGCGACTAACTTCGATGCTGGTGCTGTTCTTTGTCTATTGCGGTTATATCGCACTGGCCGACGCGGCCAATCGTGACGGGGAGGGCGGCTCGCGGCTTCCCGCGATCTTCGGTCTGGTTGGAGCTGTGAACATTCCGATCATCCATTATTCGGTGCTGTGGTGGAACAGTCTGCATCAGCCGCCTTCGATCAGTGCGGGCAAGAGCGAAATGGCGCCGGAGTTTCTATACGGGCTGCTCGCCTCAACGCTTGGCTTCTCGCTGATTTTCGGTGCGGTCGTATTGATGCGGATGCGAACAATTCTCGCGGAATCGCAGGCGGAGGCCCGTCTGCGTCGTCGCGCGATGGAGGCAATTGATGGCTGAATCTCTGAACCATTGGCCCTACGTTAGCGGAGCATTTGCAGTCACGGTTCTGGCAACCGCGTTGCTGATCGGCGGCAGTGTGCGGGCTATGCGCCGCGCCGAGGCCCGCCGGGAAGAGGCCCGGGATCGATGAGCAGCCCTCTAAAAGCCAAACACCAGCGGTTGGTCCTGGTCCTGATTGCGCTGGTGGCGCTGATCGGGGCAGGGTTGCTGGCGGCCTGGTCGCTTCGCAATCAAGCGTCATTTTTCTATCTGCCGACCCAGATGCAGGACGATCCCCCGGCATTGGACCGGGCGGTACGTTTGGGGGGCATGGTCGAAACCGGTTCGATCAAAACAGCCGCTGACGGTGTAACCGTTCGCTTCGTCGTTGGGGATGGCAAGGCGCGCATCCCGGTAGAGTTCAAAGGTATCGTGCCGGACCTGTTCAAGGAGAATTCTGGCGTGGTGGCCGAAGGCAAACGCCGTGCTGACGGCACGTTTGTCGCTGACAATCTGCTTGCCAAGCATGACGAGAAATATGTTCCGCGTGAAATGAAAGACATGACTGAAGCGCAAGCCCGCCAGGCGGTGGAAAAGACCGAGTGATCGCCAGCTTTGGCTTGGCGGCGCTCTGGTTCGCTGCGGCCTTGGCACTCCTTCAATTGGTCGCGGGGGGGCTGTCACTCACCCGCAACACGCAGGCGGTGACAGATCTGGTGCGGCCGGCGGCAATGGCGCAAGGCTTGATGGCGGCGCTGGCCTTTGCAGTTCTGATCTATCTTTTTTGTGTGACCGACCTTTCGGTGTTGCTGGTCGCCAAGAACGCGCATTCGGCCACGCCATTTCTCGATAAGTTCGCGCGAGCCTGGGGGACCCTCGAAGGCGCGCTGCTGCTGTGGGTAACGCTGATGGGTCTGGCCGGTGGTTTTATCGCGCTGGTTGAGCGGCGTTTGCCCGAGCGGACAATGCTGGCAACACTGGCTGCCCAAGCCTTCGTCAGCATCGGTATCTACGCATTTTTGTTGTTCGTCATGAACCCGTTCGTGCGGGCCAATCCAGCGCCGAAAGAGGGGCTTGGCCTCAATCAACTGCTGCAAGATGCGGGCCTCGCATTCCAGCCACTGGCGCTTTACACCGGCTATGTCGGGCTATCAGTAGCCTTCAGCTTTATGGTTGGCGCGCTGATCACCCGCCAAATAGGCCCTGCTTTCGCCCGCGCGATGCGGCCATGGGTGCTTGGTGCCTGGATCTTCCTTACCGTCGGAATCACGACCGGCTCCTTTCTGGCATACCATGCGAATGGTCGGGCTGACTGGTGGCCGGGGGATAGTGCCACGAACGCCAGCGTGCTGTCATGGCTGACTGCGATCGCCTTGCTCCATTCCAATTCGGCGCTTGCTGCCCGTGATGCGCTCAGAAGCCGGACGATAGCGCTGGGCGCGCTGACCTTTGCAATGTCATTGGTTGGCACGTTTCATCCATTTTTGACCTGGGCAATGGGCAAGCAGCTCTGGGCGGATTTCCACTCGATGAACGCGGCACTGCTTGCGGCGATGCTGATGAAGCTGCCTTGGCTGGGAATCGCTCTTGCCCCCATAGTGGCGCTTGTGAGCCTGGTTCCCTTGCGTGGTCGAAAATTGCGGATGGCAACACTTCCGCACTGGGGCGTTGCCATAGCGCACCTTGGGGTTGCGGCGGCGCTGTTTGGAATCGCGGCAGACCGCGCCTTCACAGTGGAGCGGCTGGTCGCAGCGAGGCAAGGCGACACGGTGCAGGTTGGGCCTTGGCAAGCCGAACTCGCCCGGGTTGATCCGGTGGCCGGCCCCAATTGGACTGCGCTTCAGGCGACGTTGCAGGTCCGCTATGATGGCGGCTCAGCCCAAACGCTTATGCCGCAGGCCCGCACGTTCTGGTCACCGCAACATGGCACCAACGCGGCGGCTGTGGCGACGCGATGGAACGGCCAACTCTATGCCGTGATTGGCGATGAAGTGAGCGAAGACCGCTGGCAACTGCGGCTGTGGTGGAAGCCATTCGTGACGCTGATCTGGTATGGCGGTCTGCTGATCGCGCTGGGTGGCCTGCTCGCGCTGATTGGCCGGGTTCAAAGCGACCTGCGGCGGGTCATTGCGAAAGACAAGATCGCTTACCGTCGGATGAGGCAGGGGCGATGAGGCATTTGTTTGCCACAACGATTCTGCGCCAGCAGTTCACCGGAGGAAAGCGGGCATGAACCTGGTCTTGGCGATTGCGCTTGGCTTGGCCGGCTTTGCACTGCTTGCACTCGGTTTGAAGGTGCCGCGTAAAAGTTGGAGAATGACCGGCGGCGCCTTTGCATTGGGTCTCGCAGGATTTGCCTTGCAGGCCGGTCCGGTCCTGCCCGGTGCCCCCAAGGAGGCCAATCAGCGGCTTGCCACCAACGGGGCGGCACTGGTCGATGTGCGCCAGAAGCTGGCCGGCAATGGCACCATGCCCAACCAGTGGATGGTCATTTCCGATGCGATGACCCGCAATGGTCAGTTTGGCAATGCTGCGGGTGTGGTGCTGGGTGCGATTGAGCAGAATCCGAACAATGCCGATGCCTGGCTTTCGCTCGCCAACAACCTGGTCGCCCATGCCGACGGGAGGCTGACTCCGGCGGCGCTCTATGCCTACCGCCGCGCTGCCTTGGCCGATCCGCAGCATCCTGGATCCAGGTTCTTTCTGGGCCTTGCGTTCACCAGCAGCGGGCAATTGAAAGAAGGTCGTGCGCAGTGGGTTGATTTGCTGGCGAGCGCTCCGCCTGATGCTCCATGGAAAACAGATCTGACTATGCGGCTTGAACGGCTTGATGCTTTCATCGCCGCGCAGGATCAAGGCGCTGTGCCATAGCGGCATTTCTGGACCGGGGTTTCGCCTGGTGCTAGACTGGTTTTCTTACGCCGACTCAAGGGGGTTGCGGGTTGCATGAGTGATCCAGTTGAAGCCGCAGACGAAGGCACTTCGTCCGGCCAAACTTTCGATAGCCACGGTCATCACCATGGCGGCGTGGTGGCGCTGGCGATCGGCGCGATTGGTGTGGTGTTCGGTGATATCGGAACCAGCCCGATTTACGCATTTCGCGAGACTTTTGCCTCGCACCATGGGGCGCCAGGAATTCAGGTCGATCCGGTCCATATCCATGGCGTGCTGAGCCTGGTGTTCTGGTCGATGATGATCGTGGTGACGTTCAAATACGTCCTGACGATCATGAAGGCCGACAACAAGGGCGAGGGCGGCAGTCTCGCATTGCTCGCGTTGATCAATCGCAAGTCGGAAAGCGCCAAGTGGACCGGGCCGTTCATCTTGCTTGGCGTGTTCGCAACGGCGCTGTTCTATGGCGATTCGATGATCACGCCGGCGATGTCGGTGCTTTCGGCGACCGAGGGTCTGCAATACGTTAATCCCGGCTTCAAGACATGGATCGTGCCGCTGGCGGTGGCCATCCTGTTTGGCTTGTTTGCGATCCAGGCGCGCGGGACGGAGAGGGTCGGCAAGCTGTTCGGGCCGATCATGCTGCTCTATTTCTTCACCCTGGCAGCGATGGGATTGATGCACCTGATCGCGATGCCGACAATCATTCTTGAAACCATCAATCCGCTCAACGCGGTCAAATTCTTCATGGCGGATGGGTTTCGTGCCTTTGTGGCGATGGGCTCTGTCGTGCTCGCCGTGACCGGAGCCGAAGCGCTCTATGCCGATATGGGCCACTTCGGTCGCAAGCCGATCGGGGTCAGTTGGATGACCTTCGTGCTGCCATCGCTGATGCTCAATTACATGGGGCAGGGGGCGATGGTGCTTTCGACCACGCCGGATCAGGCCGCGTTGCTGATCAAGGACCCGTTCTTCCTGATGATCCCGGATATTGTCCGAATTCCGGTCATTTTTCTGGCCCTGGCCGCGACGATTATTGCCAGTCAGGCCGTGATCTCGGGCGCGTTCAGCCTGACCCAGCAAGCGATCCAGCTTGGCTTCATGCCGCGGATGCAGATCAAGCACACCAGTGCTTCGGCCGCCGGGCAGATCTATATTCCGGTGATAAACTGGGGGCTGATGATCATGGTTATCGTGCTGGTGCTGTTCTTCCGTTCCTCCAGCAATCTCGCCGCAGCCTATGGCATCGCGGTGACCGGTGCGATGTTCATCGACACGATCCTGTTGGCGGCGGTGCTGATCAGTCTGTGGCGTTGGCCGCTGTGGAAGGCGCTGCCGCTGGTTGCAGTGTTTATAGTGGTCGACATGGCCTACCTCGGTGCAAACCTGCTCAAGGTCCCGCAAGGCGGCTGGGTGCCGCTCGTGGTGGCAGCGGGGATCGGTTTCGTCATCTTCACCTGGATGACCGGTCGCCGCCTTCTGGGCGAGCGGTTGGCGAGCGAC
>CALMBN010000038.1 GCA_937860195.1 uncultured Novosphingobium sp. | reverse complement strand
GGTCGAGCGGGGCCGGGTTTCCGGTAGGGTTGTCAGGTTCCATGACCGGCTTATCGTGGCGAAGCGCCGGTTAGGCAAGCCTTGTGTCCGCATCAATTCACTGCGCAGTTTCAGTGATTGGTGCCGATGCTCACTCTGACAGAATGCGGGCAATGCTGACGAATTCGGCCACACTGAGGGTTTCGGCGCGACGCTGCGGGTCAATCCCAAGGGCATCAAGCGCAGGCAAAGCCCCCGGCAGTCCCTTCAGGCTTTGGCGCAGCATCTTGCGGCGCTGCCCGAAAGCGGCTTCGGTCAGGCGTTCAAGTTTGCGGGCCGAGACGGCGTCCGGCATGGCCGCAGGAGTGACATGGACCACCGCGCTCATCACTTTGGGCGGGGGCGTGAACGCGCTGCGGTGGACTTTCAGGGCGATCTTGGCCGCGCTACGCCACTGGGCCAGCACCGCCAGACGGCCGTAGGCATCGCTGCGCGCATCGGCGACGATCCGCTGTGCAACCTCTTGCTGGAACATAAGAGTCAGCGAAGCCCATTGAGGCGGCCAGACCTCGCCGCCCAACCAGCCGACGAATAGCGTGGTCCCGACGTTGTAAGGCAAGTTGGCGACGATGTGGAATGGGCCTTCCATCCCGTGCGGCACCTTGGTGGCATCGCCCTCGATCACCCGCAACTGGCCAGGAAATGCTTCGATCAATTCGGCCAGCGCGGGCAAACAGCGGCGGTCCATTTCGATCGCGGTGACGAGCGCTCCTGCCCGCAACAGCGCGCGGGTAAGCCCGCCGGGGCCGGGGCCGATTTCCAAAACCTGTTGGCCTTGAAGCTTGCCGGGCAGCTTGGCGATCCGATCCAGCAGTTGTTCGTCAAACAGGAAGTTCTGCCCCAGCGCTTTGGTCGCGAACAGCCCGTGGCGGGCGATGACTTCACGCAGCGGAGGAAGGTCAATCATCCAGCAAGCCAAACCGCTGCGCTGCACACTCACTGGCCATCCGGATCGCGGCAATCATCGCGCCGGGGTTTGCCGTATTGGTTCCAGCGATCCCGAAGGCTGTGCCGTGATCAGGGCTGGTGCGGATGATGGGCAGGCCGAGAGTGATGTTGACCCCCTGGTCAAAATCGAGTGCCTTCAGCGGGATCAATGCCTGATCGTGGTACATGCAGAGCGCCACATCATAGGTCTCGCGCATCCGGGGGGTGAATAGAGCGTCGGCTGGGTGCGGGCCGGTGATTGTGATGCCTTCAGCCTGAAGCAACGCAATCGCGGGCGCGATGATCAGGGCTTCTTCGTCCCCCATCCGGCCTTCTTCGCCAGCGTGAGGATTGAGTCCGGCGACAGCGAGTCGCGGGTTCCCGATCCCGAAATCGCGCAGCAGGCCCGCCGCCACGATCCGCGCCTTGCGTTCGATCACGGCAGAGGTCAGCCTGCGCGGCACATCGGCCAGCGCGATATGCACTGTCAGCGGCACTGTGCGCAGCTGCGGTCCAGCCAGCATCATCACCACATCGCCGGGGTGAAAACCGCAGGCCTCGGCAACAAATTCGGTCTGGCCGGGATGAGTGAAGCCGACTTCGGCGAGCCGCGCCTTGGCGATCGGTGCCGTGACCACTCCAGCGACTTCGCCCGCCACCGCTAGCCGCGTGGCCTCTTCAAGGCTTGCGAGCGCCAATTGGGCTCCCGCACGGTCAGGCTGGCCAGGGTGATAGTCGCCGTCGGCCCCGGCCAGCACGGGCAGAGCGTGATCGAACCACTCAAGCGCGTCGGCTGGATGCATCACTTCGCGCACCGGCATGGTCAGCCCGCGTGTCTTTGCGGCAGCAACCAGAATTTCGGCTCCACCCGCAACGACGAACGGCGGTAGCCCCTCAGCCTCGCGCGCGGCCCAGGCTGCCGCGATCAGTTCTGGTCCGACACCGGCGGGGTCGCCCAGCGAAATCGCGAGCGGAGTCCCCTCCATTGCGCCGACTCAGTTCCCGTAGTCGATCACCGCATCGCGGCGAAGATCGCGCATATAGGTCTGCGAGCGGCGATTGATCCGCTCGTCTTCAAGCTGGGCCTGAACTTCGTCAAAAGTCACAGCGCCGCCTGCCTTGGGATCGTCCCGGCCGCACATCATCAGCACCCGCACCCCGTCCTGGATCGAGCCGAACGGGGGGGTGCTTTCACCCAGCGACAGGCCCAGCACCAATGGCTGGAGCGGGGCAGGCAGGTCGCGGGCCTTGATCGCTTCGTTGTTGACCACTTCAGCGCCCAGTTCGCTCGCGGCCTTGTCAGCCGCTGCGCAGCCTTTGGCTTCCTTGATCTTGGCCGCAAAATCCTGCGCCTTGGCAGTGGCTTGCGCCTCGGTCGTACCGGCCGGGAAGCTGATCGAGATCTGCTTGAGGTTCAGGGTGGCGTCGCGCGGATCGGCGGTCAACACCTGGCGCTTGTCGATCAGGTACAGGACCGAGGAGCCGCTGCCGTAGCCGCCGGTCACCGCGATCGGGTTGTAATACCCGAAGAGCACGATCGGCGCGGCCA
>CALMBN010000037.1 GCA_937860195.1 uncultured Novosphingobium sp. | reverse complement strand
TCCGATCCTTGATGCCATGGCCTTTTCACGCGGCCGGTTCGCGCTCGAAGCCGCCGGGCTTGAGACACTCTACCTGCCCGCCTGGCCCGAAATCAGCCGGGTGATTGAAGACTGCCGATAAAGATGGTGGAAAGTCAGGCGCACGAGGCCCGAAGGCACAGATTCTGACAGCAAAATAAATCAATGCAAGACTTGTTGTGCAGGCCTGAATGATTCACACATGCAGTCAAGGCAGAGCGGCGCAACGCCGAACTGTCCCAGCTTCCGACCGGAAGTGAATGGCTTTAACAGCGTGAAAGGAGGTGACCGATGTCTCATGGTTCAGCAGAGGGGTCGGTAATCCGCAACATGGAGCATTATCGCTGATTCATCCTCAGCAATAGAGGCACCGTGAGCGGCACTTCCGGCCGCTGACCATGCGAAGGGCGGTTCTCGGGATACCGGGGCCGCCCTTCTCATTTGCACCGTTCAATAGCGCCAGGACAGGAAGACCTTGGTCACCCGCGGTTTTGCTTTCTGAAGGATCGCGCTGTCAGAACCCAACTGCACACCGTCGCCGAACACGCCATCCGGAGCGCGCGAAACCTCCGGGCCGACATCCATTACCAGCCCGATCCGGCACCCACCCGGCCATCTGGCCAGCTTGCCGCCTCGCGCATCAACCCCGCCGCCATAGTCCCAGCCGAACCCGCCGACATTGACCGGCCCGCCATTGACCAGCACCACATCGGCCAGTCTGGAACCAACGCCGACCCCGCCGAGCCGCCACAGCGAACCTCTGCGATCAACCCGGACTGTCGCGACCCGCTTGGTCGGGCGATCTTCGAAGAACACCTCGACCCGGCGCTTGGGATCCTTGGGCCAGAGCGCCATACCAGTCGCCATCTCACCCTCGGCAACATGCAGCCGCATCGTCCTGGCGTTCGCCCCGTAGCGCTTTTTGAGCGAAGCAGCGGTATCGCCTTTCTGCACCGGGCTGGCGCAAGTCAGCGGCTTGAATGCAGGAGCCGCGCCAAGCAGCGGCAAAGCCAGAACGGCCAGCAGGATCGAACGGCTCAGAATCGCAAACTCCATCGCCTGACAATGCGTCGGCTTGGCCTTGGGCGCAATCCCGGCTATGCAGGAATGATAAATGATGGCTATTCATTTATTACATAACACTTGCGCCGAACGTAATTATCATTCAAACGCGGCCCGACTTAGCTAAAGGATCGAAGCCCATGGCGACTCTCGCCGAATCCAGGACCCAGTTCACCCATCTGCCCCACCCCGCCCCGGTGGCGGATAGCGTGCGAGCAGAGATTCTGGCCAACCCGGGCTTTGGCGCGTGCTTCACCGATCACATGGTGACGATTGAGTGGAGCGACAATGCAGGCTGGCACAGCCCGACTGTCGGCCCCTATGGTCCGATCACGCTCGATCCCGCTGCCTCGGTGCTGCACTATGCGCAGGAAATTTTCGAAGGACTGAAAGCCTATCGCCACCCCGATGGCACGCTGGCGCTGTTCCGGCCCGATGCCAATGCCGCGCGGTTCAATGCCTCAGCCCGGCGGTTGGCCATGCCTGAACTGCCGAGCGAACTGTTCATCACCGCGACCGAAGAACTGGTCCGGGCTGATGCCAACTGGTTTCCCACAGTGGAAGGCGGTTCACTCTATCTGCGGCCATTCATGATCGCGACCGAGGCGTTTCTGGGTGTTCGGCCGGCCAAAGCTTACAAGTTCATCGTCATTGCGAGTCCGGCGGGCAACTATTTCAAATCCGGCGCACCGGCGGTTTCAATCTGGGTCAGCGATTATACCCGCGCAGCACCCGGCGGGACCGGAGCAGCCAAGTGCGGTGGGAACTATGCCGCAAGCCTGGTCCCAACCGCTGAAGCCTTTGCCAAGGGTCACGACCAGGTGTTGTTCCTCGATGCCGCTGAACACAATTGGATTGAGGAACTGGGCGGAATGAACTTGTTCTTCGCTTTTGCTGACGGCACTTTGACGACTCCACCGCTGACCGGAACAATCCTGCCCGGAATCACGCGCGATAGCCTGATCCAGCTTGCCCGCGAAGAGGGGCTTGATGTTCGTGAGGAGCGCTACAGCCTGGACCAATGGCGCGACGATGCCGGTTCTGGCCAGCTGATCGAAGCTTTCGCCTGTGGCACGGCGGCGGTTGTCACGCCAATTGGCAAGGTTGCTGGCCGTGACGGTGAATTCACCATTGGCTCGGGCGGCCCGGGTCAACTTACCGGCAAGCTCAAGGCCAGGCTCACTGCAATTCAGCGCGGCGGCGAGCCGGACAGCCACGGCTGGGTCCACCACATCACCTGACGCATATTTCCAATCATTGTGTGCCGTTAGGGTGTTATTCAGATGACACGGCCTAATCGACAGGCAATTGCACCGATCATTCCGATCGCTGGGGGAGTTTTCTTGGATGCGTAGACTGTTTGTTGCTGGCATGGCTTCTGCCCTCTGCCTTACCGCCGCTCCGGCTTTCGCGCAGAGCGTGACCGATGCCGAGGCCAACGCCTTGCTCGCCGAGCTGAGCACGGCAGCCTTCGAATTCTGCACCGATACAGAAGCCAACGATGCGCGCCCGGCAATCGATCAATACAATGCCTGCCAGACTGCGCTGTCCGAGCTGGCCGCGGTTCGAAGCAAGAACCCCAAGGCCACGCCGGGTCAGCGGGAGGTCTATAACTTCTACGAAAACGCCACGGAGATGGGTAATACTTATGCCATGCTCCGGGTCGACAGCAAACCAACTGCACGAGTCTGCGGCAATATCGAAAAGCAGTGGGTTCTGGCCAACCGCAGCAACACAGGTGTGGTCGGCCCCGAACTCGCCAGTGCCCTGACCGGGATCAAGGATGCCGTCCGCCCACTGGTCAAGTTGTGCCGTGAGAATTTCGCCGCACCGGACGGGGCGTTGCCGATCTGATCGCTGACTGAATGCAGTCAATGCGGCGGTGGGCACCCGGTGCCCGCCGCCGCTTTCGTTTGCGGATTGCATCTGCTCCGCGCCACGCTAAGCTGCCGAAAGCGGGGTGCGAAACAGGGGATCACTGCCTGATCGGGCTGCTTCAAGGACAACCGGCGGTGAGGCATATGTCGCGCGATATTCTGAATTGGCAGGCCTTGTTCTTGCAGGCGCAGGTCTGATCGCGCGCGATGGTTCAGGTTCCCCCGCCCCCGGCATTGCAAGTCAGCATCTGTATCACTGGCCATCGCGCGGCCCATCCGGGCTTTATCGGCAATGGCCCGGGGATCGAAGCCGTGCTGGATCACCTGTTCGGCCAGATCGATGCCGCGATCGTCCATGAAAGCAACGCGCTTGGCCCGATCGCGGCAGTGCGGTTTCACACCCTGCTGGCCGATGGCACTGACCAGATCGGGGCCCGGTTGGCGGCAACGCGCGGGTGGGAATTGGTCAGCCCGCTGCCGTTCGGTCGCAGCCTCAACCGCGCGATCAATGCGCATCCGGCTGACGCTGACAATGCCGCCGCACTGCTGGGCGGTTGCCAGCCCGCTGATCCCGCCTGCCGCGCCCGGGCCGAAGCACTCGATCACTGGTATGTCAGGTCGCGCCTGTTCGAACTGGCCGACCACGACGAATTGCTAACCGCGCAGTTCCTGCAATCACTGGCCGAAATGGACAACAGGGCGGCGCAAGCACTGTTCTCGGCCGGAAGCTCAGCCCAGTGCGCGCAGGCTGGACGGATCATGATTGAGCAGAGCGATTTCATGATCGCGGTGTGGGACGGGGTATCGGCCAATCTGGCCGGCGGGACCGGTCATACGATTGCCGCCGCGCTTGATCGGGGTTGCCCGGTGCTGCGGATTGATCCGGCCAATCCGGCCGCGTGGCATTGGCTTCACGCCCCCGAATCGCTTGCCGCGATGCTACCGGGAGAGGATGGCGAAGCCGTGCTGGCCGACCTGGTTCGCGCCGCGCTCCGCCCCGGCGAAGGGGGAGCCTTGCGGACAGGCTCCGAAGCCTTGGCGGGCGAACACTGGCATGGCCGAAGTCCCCGCCTTTGGACCGGGTACCGCCGGATCGAAGCCATGTTTGGCGGAGGCGGACGGCCATTCCGGCCGCTGCTGATCAAATACGAAGCCCCCGAGACGATTGCCAAAGGGAGCGGAGCGAGCACGCTGGCTGCTGCGCGCTCGTTACCCGGCGCAGACCAGACCATGCCGGACCGGCTTGCTGCGGAGGTGTTGGGCCGGTTCGCCTGGGCTGACGGAATCTCGGCGCGACTGTCAGACAGCTATCGCGGCTCGATGACACTCAGTTTTGTTTTGTCGGCCCTGGCGATCGTCAGCGGAATTTCTTATGAACCGTTCGGCGGAATTGATCGTAAGTGGCTGTTTGCACTTGGTGAATTTGCTTTGTTGGCATCGATTCTGGTGATTATCTGGCAAGGCGGTCGGCGGCGCTGGCACAAGCGCTGGTTTGAGACCCGGCGGGTTGCCGAATACCTTCGCCATGCTCCGATCATGCTGCTGCTGGGGGTCGCGCGGCCGCCTGGACGCTGGCCCAAGGGTGCCGATACCAGTTGGCCGGAATACTACTCGCGCCACGCCTTGCGTGGGCTCGGCCTGCCTCAGGTGGCAGTGACAAAGGCCTACCTGCGCCATGCGTTGACACACCTGCTCGATGCCCATGTGGTGGGGCAGCGGGACTATCACCGGAGCAAATCGCACCGGCTCCACGCTGTCCATCACCGGCTCGACAAGCTGTCTGAACGGCTGTTCCAGTTGGCGATCATATCGGTCTCGATCTACCTCGTGATTGCCGCTGCCAGCGCTTATGGCCTGATCGGCCCTGCCACTCTCTACAAATCGAGCAAAGCCGCCTCGTTCCTCGGCGTGGTGTTTCCCACATTCGGCGCATCGCTGGCCGGCATCCGCTATTTCGGCGATTTTGAGCGGTTCTCCTCGATCAGTCAGGTCACTGCCGAGCGGCTCGATGCGATCCATGACCGGATCACCCTGCTCTGCGCTGCGCCCGATCATGGACTGACCTATGCGCAGGTGGCAGAGCTGGCCCATGCTACCGACGAGGCCGTGGTGAGCGAGATCGAATCCTGGCAGGCTGTGTTCGGCGGAAAACACATCACCGTTCCGGTTTGATTGACTGCAGAGGGGACAGCGCCGCATGCCGCCTAACACCTTCGGCCGCCGCCAATTCATCGTGGCGACGTCTGCTGCTTTCGCGGCGCTTGCTGCATCGGGCTGCCGCGCGACAGTTCCCGGTCGGCCGGGGGCACAGATTTATGGTCCATTGGTCCCCGATGCAGGCGGGTTGCTCGATCTGCCCAAGGGATTTTCCTACCGCGTGCTTTCGCGATTCGGCGAAGCGATGAGCGACGGAGGGACAGTGCCCGACGCAGCCGACGGGATGGGGTGCATTGCACTTCCCGGCGGCAAGCTGGCCCTGATCCGCAATCACGAGCTGAAAGTCGGCCGCGACGGCGGTGGAATCAAGGGCCCCGCCTTTGATCGCGCCGCTGATGGCACCCCGTTGCCCGGCGGCACCACCACGCTGATCATCGATGCAGCAACGCTCATGGTGGACCGGCAATTCCGCTCGCTCTCCGGCACGATCCGGAACTGTGCTGGCGGCACGACCCCGTGGGGATCGTGGCTAACCTGCGAAGAAGACACCACAGGGGCCGGGTCCAAAGTCGGCAAAGATCACGGCTGGGTCTTCGAAGTGCCCGCCAGCGCCACCGGGCCGGTCGATCCGGAGCCTTTGAAAGCCATGGGCCGCTTCAATCACGAAGCTGCCTGCGTCGATCCAACCAGCGGCGCGGTGTTTCTGACCGAGGACCGCGAAGACGGTCTGCTGTATCGCTTCACCCCCACTGCGCCGGGGAAACTGGCCAAAGGCGGGAAACTCGAAGCCCTTGCTCTGGCCGAAAGCGGCCCGGCGATCCTCCCCGGCGAATGGCACAAAGTCCACTGGATCGCGCTTGATAACGTTGAAAGTCCGGACGACGATCTGCGCAAGCGCGGCGCAGCCTTGGGGGCCTTCACCTTTGCACGTGGCGAGGGCATCCACATGGGAACCGGCGAGCTGTTTTTCGCCTGCACCTCAGGCGGAGCGGCGGGTCTCGGTCAGGTCTGGCGCCTGCGGCTCGGCGCGGGCGGGGACCTGCTCGAGCTGTTCTTTGAATCAACCGATCCGGCGCAATTCAACTTTGGCGACAACCTGACCGTATCTCCCAATGGCCACCTGATCGTCTGCGAAGACCAATATACCGATCCTCCCAACAACCACCTGCGCGGGCTGACCCCGGCCGGACTGCCCTATGATTTTGCAAGGGTCCGGCTGAACACCGAACCGGCTGGGGCGTGTTTCTCGCCCGACGGCAAAGTGCTGTTCCTCAATCTTTACAGCCCGACGACGACGCTGGCGATCACCGGGCCGTGGGCGCACCTGAAGGGCTAGAGCGCGATGACTTTGCCCGGAATCACATAGCCTTCCCCATTGCGGGAGCCGCAGGCGTTGCGCATCAACACCGGTTGGAATGGGGGTTCGACGATTGCGTCGACACGCCGCGTACATCAAGTGCTTCCGTTCGGGATTGCCAGCGCCTTCTTGCCCTGCTTCACTCCGCTTATGACCAATCCCACCAAGCCGCTCGCGCCGTTCGACTACAGCCAGCCGCCCGGTGCCTCGGCGCTTCTTGGGCCAGGGTCGGTGGCATGGCGGGTCTACAAGAACCGGATTGCGCTTGCGATTGGCGGGGTTTCAGCAGTGCTGATGGAATTTGCCGATCCCCGAATCCGGTCGGGCGTGTGGGACCATTCAACGTATCGGCTCGACCCGATCGGCCGCTCGGAACGGACCGGCTATGCCGCGATGATCGGTGTCTACGGCCCGCAGGATGCGGCGCGGCGGGTGATCGCCGGAGTGGGCCGGATGCATGCCAGGGTCGGCGGCAAAACGCCCGGCGGGATTGCCTATCAGGCGACCGATCCCGAACTGCTCGATTGGGTCAGCGCGACCGCTGGGTACGGTTTCCTCACCGCCTATCACCGCTTCGTCAGTCCGGTCAGCAGTGCCGATCAAGCTCGGTTCTTCCGCGAAGGCGAAGCTGTTGCCGCGCTTTACGGAGTGCAGAACAAGCTGTCCTGTCTGGCTGATTTCGACGCGATGATGGAACGCCTCGCTCCGGGATTCGAGCCGCACCCGATTAACCTTGAATTTCTCGAAATCATCCAGTCCGGCAAAGCCGCACCGACTGTCCCGCGCTTTCTCCACCGCGCACTGGCCCGCGCCGCCGTCTCGATCCTCCCGCCGCTGATCCGCAAGCGGCTGGAGTTGGGCCGGGAATTCGACCTGTCGTTGACTGATCGGATTGCAGTGAAGCTGGTTGCGCGAATGGCCGAGCGCAAGCACGATCCGGCCTCGCCGCCAGCGCAGGCCAGCGTGCGGCTGGGCTTGCCAAGCAACTTCCTGTATCGCGGCGCAGCAGATCGGGCGAGGTTGCTCGAAAGCCTTGGCCTCGCCGCTTGACCTGACCAGGCTGCCCCGCCAATCAGATGTAGAAACTTGCAAACCCCGATAAGGAATCCCGCAATGGCCGAAGCCGAATACGCTCCTCCCCTGGTCTGGGTCTGGGACAAAACCAACGGCGGCCAGTTCGCCAGCATCAACCGGCCCACTGCGGGTGCGCAGACGGAAAAGGAGCTGCCGGTCGGCAAGCATCCGTTCCAGCTCTATTCGCTGGGCACGCCGAACGGACAAAAGGTGACGATCATGCTCGAAGAGCTGCTCGCCACCGGACACTCTGCTGCCGAATACGATGCCTGGATGATCAACATCGGGCAGGGTGAGCAGTTTGGCTCGGGCTTTGTCGCGCTCAACCCCAACAGCAAAATTCCGGCAATGTGCGACCACAGCGGCGCGCAGCCGATCCGGCTGTTTGAAAGCGGCGCGATGTTGCTTCATCTGGCCGAGAAGTTCGGAGCCTTTATCCCGACAAGCGCGGCCGGGCGGGCAGAGTGTCTTTCATGGCTGATGTGGCAAATGGGCAGTGCGCCGTTCATGGGCGGCGGCTATGGCCACTTTTACCACTATGCGCCCGTCAAGATTGAATATGCGATCAATCGCTATGCAATGGAAACCAAGCGCCTGTTCGATGTCGCCAACAACCGGCTGAAAGAGACGCGGTTCCTGAGCGGTGACGACTATTCGATTGCCGATATGGCCGCCTTCCCGTGGCTGGGCAACCTCTACAATGGCGCCGCCTACGGCAATACCCGGGAGTTCCTGGAACTGGAGCAATACGAGGCGGTTGGCCGCTGGTACGATGAGATTTTTGCCCGGCCTGCCGTCAAGCGGGGGCGGATCGTCAATACGGCGAAGATGCCCGAACGCCATTCGGCTGCCGATTTCGATGCAGTGGAAGCGGCTGAACCGACCTGAGATTCCCCCCTTCCCATCCCGGCGCGGCCCCCTTATAGGCCGCGCCTCTGGTGGGGCGTCGCCAAGTGGTAAGGCACCGGTTTTTGGTACCGGCATTCGGAGGTTCGAATCCTCCCGCCCCAGCCAGCTGAGTTTTCGTGATTCGATTGTGCTGCATTGATTTGCAATGCATTCCGGGCCGGAGATTGCTGGGTTCGACTAGCCTGCCGTAGCAGGCGCGGCCAGCGGGAAGAACGGGATCGCCACATCGAACTGGCTGCCATCGCCGCGTACGAAGGTATAGTGCCCCTCCATCGTTCCGTGCGAGGTGGCGAGCGGGCAGCCAGAGACATAGTCATGGCTTTGACCGGGCCTTAGCACTGGCTGCTCGCCCACTACACCTTCACCCTCAACCAGATTGATCATTCCGCGACCGTCCGTAATCCGCCATGACCGTGTCAGCAGCTGGACGGTTTGGTCTGAGCCGTTTTCCAGCCGGATATGATAGACCCAGAACCACTTCCCAGCTCCATGTTCGCTGCTCGGCCGGGATTGCTCGGGCAGATAGCTCACCGCGACCCGAACGGTGATGCCGTCTGTCATTGCAGCATGCTGGAAGAGTTGCTTCATGAAACCAGGTTAGCGATTGGGCGGCAGGCTCGCAAGGCGCGGCAGAGTCAAATCCGGGGCCGTGCGAAAAGACCTCAAATCAATTGCAACCGCGCGCCGACTTGCTAGGCCTTGAACGATGTCAGCCGCTCCCGCCCTGCCTGTTACCGAACTGTTCCTGCTTGCGCTGATCATCATCTTCGCGCTGCCCTGGCTGGTCTGGCGATTGTTCAAAACCGACTATTGGGCACCCTTGGTTGTCGTCCAGATCGTCGCAGGCATTCTGCTCGGGCCTGGAGTGCTCGGTGCGACATTTCCGACCTATTACCAATTCGTCTTCGCGCCCCCGGTGATCGCCGCGTTGAACGGAATTGCGTGGTGGGCGGTGATGCTGTTTGTGTTTGTAGCCGGATTGGAGCTGGATCTGGAAGAAGCGTGGAAGTGGCGCAGCGAGACAGTGGTTACATCTGGGTTAGCACTCGGCGCTCCGCTGCTGCTGGGCGCAGGCGCGGCATGGCTGATGCTCAAACTTGGCGATCCGGCGGCATGGATCGGAGCCAGGGGAGTAACCTGGCAATTCGTGCTCGGGATCGGCATGGCCTGCGCGGTCACCGCGCTGCCAATCCTGATCCTGCTGATGCAGAAGCTCGAAATTCTACGCACCGCGCTCGGCCAGCGGCTGCTTCGCTATGCCAGTCTTGACGATATCATGATCTGGGGCGTGCTGGCGCTGATCCTGCTCGATTGGGGCCGGATCGGAAGACAAGGCGCGTTTCTCGTGGGGTTCGGCGTGGCAGTGGTTCTGGTCCGCAAATTGATCGCGGCAATCCCGCAGCAGGACCGGTGGTATGTCGGACTGATCTGGCTCGCCGCCTGCGGCTATTTCGCTGACTGGTCTGGCCTGCATTACATGGTTGGCGCGTTTCTGGCCGGGGCAGCGCTCGATGCGCGGTGGTTCGGAATCGAGAATATCGACAGGTTTCGCGACACAGTGCTGCTTGCGTTCATGCCGGTGTTCTTCCTGTCAACCGGGCTGCGGACCAGCTGGGACATGGGCGGCACTGCCGCCTTTGCCGCTGCGGCGCTGCTGCTGGCGGCAATGATAATCGGTAAGCTCGCTGGTGTCGCGCTGGCCGGACGGCTGCTCAAATGGAGCAAGGGTGAGGCCTGGATCATCGGCTGGCTGTTGCAGACAAAGGCGCTGATCATGATCATCTTCGTCAACGTTCTGCTCGACAAGGGTATCATTACCAGCGGTGCTTTTACTGCGCTGCTAATGGCGGCAATTGGCAGCACCATGCTGACCGTCCCGGTAGTCGCTCCGGCGCTGAAGAAACTTGAAAGACTTAAAGCGAAGGCGGGCTAAATCCCCGCCGCACCCAGCGCCCGGTCCAGATCCTCGATCAGGTCGAGCGGGTCTTCCAGCCCGACGTTGAGCCGGATCATCCCTTCACCCACTCCGGCCTCGGCCCGGCCTTCGGCCCCCATATTGTTGTGCGTGGTGCTGGCCGGGTGGCAGGCCAGGCTTTTGGAATCGCCGATGTTGTTGGATATATCGATCAGCTCAAACGCGTTGAGCATCGCAAAAGCCTGGGCTCGGTCCTTCAGATCGAAACTGAAGATGTTGCCGAACGCATCCATTTGCCGCGCGGCAAGATTGTGCTGCGGGTGGCTCGGCAGGCCAGGGTGGAGCATTTTAACCCCCCGCCCTTCCAGAAACCGCGCGACCTGCATCGCGTTCTCGCTCTGCTTGTGGGCCCGCAGCGCAAGTGTTTCCAGGCCCTTCAACACCACCCAGGCGTTGAACGGCGCAGCGATCGGACCAGTGTTGCGCTGGAACGGCATCAGCACATCGTTGATGAATTCAGCCGTCCCGCAAACCGCGCCGAGCAGCACCCGGCCCTGCCCTTCCATCAGCTTGGTCGCCGAATAGGCCACCACGTCCGCGCCGAACTCAATCGGTCGCTGAAGCGCGGCGGTCGCAAATGCATTGTCGACCACCGAACAAATGCCTTTTGACTTGGCGAGCCCGCAGACGAATTCGAGATCAACCACGTCCATCGTCGGATTGGCCGGGGTTTCAAAGAAGAAGACTTTGGTATTGGGCCGGATCGCGGCCTCCCAGGCCTGATTGTCCCGCGCATCGACAATCGTCTTTTCGATCCCGAAGCGAGGCAGCAGGTTATCAACGATCCAGCGGCATGAGCCGAACGCGGCGCGGCCCGCAACCACATGGTCCCCGGCGGAAAGTTGACACAGCAACGCGCTGGTCATTGCTGCCATGCCGCTGGCCTGGGTCCGGCAGGCCTCTGACCCTTCCAGCATCGCTATCCGCTCTTCCAGCATCGCCACAGTCGGGTTCTGGAAGCGCGAATAGACCATGCCCGGCGCTTCGCCCTGAAAGCGGGCTGCTACGTTTTCGGCAGTGTCATAGCAATAGCCCGAATTGAGGAACAACGCCTCGCTGGTCTCGCCCTGTTCGCTGCGCCAGGTCCCGGCGCGAACCGCGCGAGTGGCAGCGCGCCATTTTGAAGTGATCGAGCGGTCTTGTCCGGTGGTGCGTTTCATAGTGGCAGCGGCTTTAGGGTCGCGAAAACGAGGCGGCAAGCCAATTGCTCAGTGGTCACGTCAGCAGGGCTTGCTTACCAGGCTCGCCCAGCCAGTGCGCCTTCACTTTCCACACCTGTTCAATCACCCGCTCGTTCAGCGCCTGACTTGGCAGGCCATCGGCAGCCAGGTGCCCGCCATCAAGCACAACCACCCGGTCCGCATGGTTCATCGCCTGAGCCAGATCGTGCAGCACCAGCACCACCCCGACCCCGTTTGCAGCAAGTCTCCGGAATTGCACCAGCAACGCCAGCTGGTGCGCCAGATCGAGGTTGGCGAGCGGTTCATCTGCCAAAAGCCAACGCGGTTCACCCGCCAGAACGCGGGCCAGCAAGGCACGGGCTCGTTCACCGCCTGAGAGCTTCGAAATCGGGCGCTCACGGAAATCCTTCAGATCGAGCGCGGTGAGTGCGGTATTGATCGCCGCCTTGTCCGCCTCTGCCCCGGTCCGCCAAGGCAACCGGCCGAGCCCGGCCAGCGTCTCGACCGCTAGATCCCACGCCGCCTCACCCTGCTGGGGAAGGTATCCGATGGCCTGCGCCCGCTCATGCAGTGGCATCGCCGCAAGCGGCACACCGTCAAGCAAGATGTTGCCGGATTCCGGCGTCAACAAGCCGGCCAGGCAAGCCAGCAGGCTCGACTTGCCCGCCCCATTGGGTCCGCAAATCGTGGTAACTTCGCCGGGATTGAGCGTCAGCGAGATCCCCGAAATTCGGCCAGTCACGCAACCATTCACAATCGACAAACCTCCGTTCGTGTCGAGCGAAGTAATCGGGTTATCCATCATGCCAGCCCCCGGCGCATTTGCAGAAGCAGCCCAAGGAAGAACGGAGCGCCGAGCAGCGAAAGCGCAATGCCAAGCCGCAACTCGCTCGCCAGCGGCAGGACCCGGCACAGGCTATCCGCCACAACCAGGAGCAGCGCGCCAGCCAGCGCCGAAGGCAGGATCAAGCTGCTCGGTCGCCGGTCGGTGAAGCGGCGAAGCAAATGCGGAACGATCAGACCAACAAAGCCGATGATCCCGGCGGCCGCGACACCCGCGCCGACAGTCAGCCCGACCCCGGCGATCATCAGCCATTGCAGCCGCGCCGGATTGACCCCGAGCGAGCGTGCTGCCGTCTCGCCCAAGGTCAGCGCATCGAGTGCGCGCCCCGCCAGCATCAGCAGAGCAATGCCAGCGAGCGTCAGTGGCACCGCAAACACCACTTCGTTCCATGACCGGTCGGTCAGCGCGCCCATCAGCCAGGTGACGATCTCGCTCAGCGCGAATGGCGTCGGCGAAAAGCTGATTGCGAGGCTCATCAAGGCCCCGGCCAGGCTGGCGATCATCATCCCGGCCAGTGTGAACAGCATGACTGATCCGGTCCGCCCGGCGATCAGGCCAAGCATTGCCATCGCGCCAGCTCCACCAGCAAGCGCGAACATTGGCAAGGCCCATGGTGTGCTTGCCCAGCCGGTCCAGAAGCTCAGCACCGCGCCCAGTGCAGCGCCGGGCGCGATCCCGAACAACCCCGGATCAGCCAGCGGATTGCGCAGATAGCCCTGCATCGCCGCCCCCGCCGCACCCAGGCCAGCACCGATCGTGATCGCCAGAATCGCCCTTGGCAAGCGTAGTTCGGTCAGGATAATCAACGCGTTGGGAGACAGATCAGAGAATGGATCGAGCCACACCCGGCCCGCGAGCAGCGATAGCGGCACGGCGAGCGCGAGAGCGGCCAAGAGAAAGACGTTGGTCCGGTTCACACGCTGCGCCTCACCGCGCCCAGCCGCTTAGCCGCGCGGATGATGGTCGGCCCGCCGCACCACAGCAGGGATGGATCGAGCCGCTCGCGCCGGGTGCCGATCAGCGCGCGGAGAGCGGGATGGTGCAGCATCCGGTTCTCATTCCCGGCTCCGCTGCCGGCCGCAAAGATCAGTTGCGGCGGATCGGCGATGAGCGCTTCGAGCGGCAGTACATCAGCCTGTACCAGCCCGCGCGCAGCGGCGGCATGGACAAAGCCGGTGCGGCGCAGCAGGTCGGCGATCAGCGAGCCATCTCCTGGAACGATCCCGCCCGATTGCCAGACCAACGCCGAGATCGGCGGACCTGCCGGCGCGCGGTTGGCGGCGAGCGCGGCTTCGATCCTGCCGACCAGCGCTTCGCCGCGTTCGGGATGGCCAGCGAGAATGGCCAATTTGCGAACCTGCGCAATGCTGTCCGCAACCGTCGAAGCTATCCCGATCCGCTCCAGCCGAAAGCCCATTCGCGCCAGCGCCTGCACCGTAGCCGGGGCCATATAGGTGCTACCGACCACCAGATCGGGCTTGAGCGCCAGCACTTCCTCGGCGGTTCCAGCCGTTGCCGGGAACTGCCACGCAACAGCCGGGTCCATCGAACTTGCCGCCAGATCATGGCTGTAACTGGAAATCGCCAGCAGTTGTGCCGGATCTGCCACCTCGGCCAGGATTGCATCGGTGCACGGATTGAGGCTGACGATGGTCGGATGCACGCGCCCTGCCTCTCGCGCAGGGGTCGGCGAACAAGCCGCCAGGCTCAGTGAAAGAAGCAGGGCAAAGCGTCTCACCACTTGATCCGGACCCCGGCATAGGCCGAACGGCCATAGCTGCCATAGCCCGCGACGGTTTCATAACGCGCATCGGTAAGGTTCTCGATCCGGCCATAGAGTTCGAACCGTTCGCCCAATGGCAGGCTCGCCCGCAAGGTCAGCAAGGCGTGGCCGTCGATCGCGGTGAAGTTGCCGGCATCGTCGAAGCTGTCGCCAACCATCCGCAGGTCTGCGCCCAGTTTCAGATCATGCAGCGGCGTGGTCCAGTCAGCCGAGAGGCTGAGCATATTGCGCGGGCGGCGGGCCAGATCCTTTCCGGTCAGGCGGTTGGTCGCATCTAGCAAGGTATAGGCACCGCGGACGTTGAAACCGTCAGCCACCTTCGCCCCGGCTTCCACTTCAACCCCCTGCGCGCGCGCCATACCAGTATTGAAATAGCCGGTC
>CALMBN010000036.1 GCA_937860195.1 uncultured Novosphingobium sp. | reverse complement strand
GTGGTCGCGCGAGGGATGGGACGGCCGTGCGTTTCGGGGGCTTCGGCGGTGTCGATCGATATCGCGAACCGCACACTGCGGATCGGCACGCGTGAGCTCAAGGAAGGCGATCAGATCACGCTTGACGGCACGACCGGGCAGGTCATGGCTGGGCACGTTCCGACCATCGAGCCCGAACTGGTTGGCGATTTCGGCGTGCTGATGGGCTGGGCCGATCGGCACCGGCGGATGAAAGTCCGCACCAACGCAGAGACTCCGGCCGATTGCCGTACCGCGCGGCAGTTTGGCGCCGAGGGGGTCGGACTATGCCGGACCGAGCACATGTTCTTTGACGCCAGCCGGATTGCGGCCGTGCGCCAGATGATCCTGGCCGAGGATGAGGCCGGCCGCCGCACGGCCTTGGCCAAGCTGCTGCCCGAACAGCGCGCCGATTTTGCCGGGATTTTCGAAGTGATGGTTGGCCTGCCGGTAACGATCCGGTTGCTCGATCCACCGCTGCACGAATTCCTGCCACACGCTGATGCGGAGTTTGCCGAGCTGTCCGAAACGATCGGCATCGGTGTCGATACGTTGAAGCGCCGCGCTGCAGAACTGCACGAATTCAACCCGATGCTGGGGCATCGCGGCTGCCGTCTGGGGATCACGTTCCCCGAAATTTACGAGATGCAGGCCCGCGCTATTTTTGAAGCGGCTTGCGACGTGGCGGCGGCTAGCGGTGAAGCGCCTGTCCCCGAAGTGATGATCCCGCTGGTTGCTACGGCCAAGGAACTGGCGATCCTGAAGGCGCTGGTCGACCGGACCGCAACGGCGGTGTTTGCCGAGAAGGGCAGCACTCTGACCTATCTGGTCGGCACGATGATCGAACTGCCGCGCGCTGCCTTGATGGCCGGCGAAATTGCCGAGGAAGGCGCGTTCTTCTCCTTCGGGACCAACGATCTGACCCAGACAACGCTGGGCGTTTCGCGCGACGATGCGGGCAAGTTCCTCGGCGAATATGTCCAGCAGGGGATCTTCCCGCGCGATCCGTTCGTTTCGCTCGATATTGAAGGTGTTGGGCAGCTGGTTGAGCTGGCCGTGCAGCGCGGGCGGTCGACCCGGCCCGATATCAAGCTGGGCATCTGCGGCGAACACGGCGGCGATCCAGCCTCAATCGCGTTCTGCGAGAAGGTCGGTTTGGATTACGTCAGCGCCAGCCCATACCGCGTGCCGATTGCCCGGTTGGCAGCGGCACAGGCGGCGCTGGCCTAGGCTCGCCAGCCGCTCAGCGTCAGAATCTCGAACTGTTCTACAGTTCCGGTTCCGAAGGCAGCGGCAGCGCGGGCCAGCGCGGCTTTGCCCAAGGCGGGGCCGGGGCTGGTCAGGCAGTTGGCGAGCCCTTGCGCGCGCAGATCGGCGATCAGGCTGGCGAGGCTTGAAAAACGGACTTCCACAGTGTGGCTGTCGACCACCGGGTTTGCCCAGCCGACCCGCTGCAGCAACTGCCCGCCCGCGCGCACATCGACCGCGGGGTGGAGCCGGGGGGCAGGGCGATCACCATCGGCCTCAAGCATCGCAGAACGCAGGCCCTGTAAACAGCCCGCGCCCAGAAAGCTCGCCAAGGCCAGACCACCGGGCGCAAGTGCATTCCGAATATGGACCAGAGCACCCGGAAGGTCATTGACCGTATCGAGCGTGCCGAGGCTGGCGATCAGATCGAACCCCTTGTCGGGGAAGGGGGCTTCTTCGGCAAACCCGGCGGCGGGTTCCGCTTC
>CALMBN010000035.1 GCA_937860195.1 uncultured Novosphingobium sp. | reverse complement strand
TCAAGGAGGGCAGTCTCTCAACTAATCAATGGTCCGAAAACCCTGGGGCAGGTCATGTCTGCTAGACCGCAAATCTGCGGAGGCTAAAGAATTCCTCCGCATCTTTGTCGATGAAATCCGCATTTACGCAAGGCTTGAAACTCGATTTCCGAGCCACCTTGGCGCTGCTTCGGCGCGGCATCGGGTTAGTCACTTAGGCGCAAATCACTAGGGGGCAATCCGATGAGAGCACGCCATAATCTCGCCTTGGTCGACGGCAATTTTCGCCGCCGGGCGGCCATTTCACATGCGCTTTCGGGTAGCGATGTCCATATCGAACCGTTTGAGGATATCGACGAGATCCGACTGGCCTGGCCACGGTCCGGGGCGGTATTGGTCGCCGATCAGGGTGCTGCGGTGGAATACCTGATCGACCACATGACCCAATACGGCGAATGGCTGCCGGTGATCGCCTTCAGCGAAGCCCCGGATACCGACCGGATCGTCCGGGCGGTGCTGACCGGCGCGCTCGATTATATCGAATGGCCCTGCGATCTGGCCAAGATCATGACCGCGATCGAACTGGCCGAGACCGCTTCAGCCAGCATCGGCAGTCTGCGCCTGCGCGAAGCCCGCGCCCGCAGCCGGGTCCGCAAACTGACCCGGCGCGAGCGTGAGGTGCTTGAAGGGGTCGCCGATGGCCTCTCCAACCGGCTGATTGGCGAGCGGCTGGCGATCAGTCCGCGCACGGTTGAAATCCACCGGGCCAACATGCTCAACAAGATGGGTGCGCAACACACCAGCGAGGCGATCCGCATCGCAATTGAAGCATCTTTGGTGGGGTAAACCCCTAGGCCGCCCGCAACGCCACATTCGGGACATTGGTCCTAGTCAGGGCTTGCGCAACCATCGCGCAATCAATCCTGGAAGGAAGCCAAGTCACCACCCCGTCCCGATTACCTGCTCCGGCCATGCGTCCCCGCATGGCCGGAGCCATTTTCCGAGCGCACCGTCAGGCTGCTGAATAGCGGCCTTCAAAGACCACTCCGGCAACCTTGATGTCACGCAGGCCCGCTGCACCGCCAGCCCGCGGATCGCGGTCCAGCACTGCCAGGTCGGCCTTCTTTCCGGGGGCAATCGAACCGATCAATCCGTCCATCCCGATAACCTGTGCGGCCTCGATCGTGATTGCCCGCAACGCTTTTTCGAGCGTGATCCGCTCGGCCGGCGCTTTGACCTTGCCTTCCAGCGTGATCCGGTTCGCCGCAATCCAGGCGAGATAGAGCGGATCGATCGGGGCCATGTTGAAATCGCTGTGAAGGCCCATCGGCACGCCCTTGCGTTCGAGCGAGCCAAGCCGGTTGATCACTTCGGCCCGCCCCGGCCCAAGACCCTGCCGGCCATAGACATCGCCCAAAACGCGGATGTAATTGGGCTGGGCCGATACCAGCAGCCCCAGCCCGGCAATCCGGCGGTTCTGGGCCTCGGTCGAATAGCCGAGATGTTCGAGCGTGATCGTCTGGCCGCGGCGCGGCGAGAGCGTCGCAATGCCATCCAGCACGACATCCAGCCCCTCGTCCCCATTGACGTGAATATGCATGGCGAACCCGGCATCCCAATAGCGCCGCAGCTGCGCGCTGAGCGCCTTTGGCTCGGTCAACCAGCGGCCCAGATGCCCGTCGATATAGCCCGGCGGGTTCATCCGCATGTTGAGCGCGAAGAACGCCCCGTCGGCAAACAGCTTGACCCGGCGGTCGATCCGGATGTGCGGTCCGGCAAAGTTCCGGGTTGCTGCGGTCACCCAGCCATCGAGATCGGGGACATGATCAAGCAAGCTTGCGCTGGGCATCAGCATGACCCGCGCGGCGGACTCTGGCCGATCGAACGCAGCCTTGATCAGCCCAGCCTCGGTCGCGAAGTCGGCAAAAATGCCGGTGGTCATGTCGGAAACGGTCGTCACGCCGCCGCGCCGCATCATCGCTTGCAATCCGTCCATGCCTTTGGCGATCTTGCCAGGTCCGAGCAAGACTGGTCTGAGTTTCCCTACCGCAGCCAGCAACCCGGTTTCCGTGAACAGGCCGCGAGCGTAATCGCCGTGCTCGGGATCGGCTTTGACCGTGCCGAGCAACGCCGCAAAATCCGCTGCCGAACCGATGCCCCATTGCTCCAGCATGGCGCTCGAGACGATGATATCGTGAAAGCTGCGCTGCCAAACGACCACTGCGCGGCCTGGAGCCATGGCATCGAGATCGGCTTTGGACAGGGGACCATGGAACAGATCGTGATAACCCCACGTGACGAAGGGATTGTCCGTCGATCCCGCCAAAGCGTCGGCCAACCGGCGGCGATAGTCTGCGGGGGTCAGCGCACTCGGCGAAGTTCCGCTGGGCAGCCGCCATTCGTCGGGTGCGATAAACGGGATGTTGAGCATCACCGCGGCCTGCATCGGATGGATGTGCGGATCGATCAGACCCGGCATGATCACCTGCCCCGCAAAGCTGCGGTCCAGCGTCATATCGCGCCCTTTGGTCCATGGTTCCAGTTCAGCCAGGCTGTCACCCAGCGCCACGATCACCCCATCAGCCACGGCAACAAACCGGCAACTGGGCCGCGAGGGTTCCATCGTGATAACTGTGCGGGCCTCAAAAACGGTAACTTTGGGGAAGGTCGAACCCCCAAGGCCTGATGCCGCAAACGGTGTTGCAACAAGCATCCCAAGCGCCGAACGGCGCGGCAATTCAATCATCATATTTCCCCATTCAATAGCAAAGGGGCCCCGAGGTTTCCCCCGGAGCCCCCGCTTAAGCATCCCTCCCAGGATTGCTTAGAACTTGATCCCGGCAGTCAGGCCATAGCGGCGTGGCTCAAGGGTGAAGACGTTGGTGTAGTTACCCGAGGACTGGTCGGTCACGTAAAGGCCCGTGATCGAATCCTTGTCGGTCAGGTTCTGCACCCACACGCGGGCAAACCATTTCTTGTCCGGGCCGTCGATCTGGACCTGAGCGTTCACCTGAGTGAAGCTTGGCACTTCATTGACGGTTCCGTTGAAGATGTTGCCGTATGACTTGCCTGTGTAGACGAAGTCCGCACGCGGCGTGACGGTCATTTCACCCACTGGCAGCGCATACTGGACACCGGCCGAGAACTTGTAGTCCGGCGAACCAGGCAGCTTGTTGCCCTTGATGTTGGTTTCGATCCCCGCGCTATGCACGGTGACACCGCCAAACGAGCCGCCGACCGGGCCTGCCAGGTTGGCAAGGATGGCGCAGACGCCAAAAGCACCTGTCGAGTTGAGGCCGCTGCCCGACGGGAAAGCGGTGGTCGGTTGCAAACCGGCACCGGGCTGAAGCCCCGTGCCAGCGGTCGTCAGCGGGTTGCCGACGGCGTTGATCGTGTTGATCCAGGTGTTGACCTGGTTCACGTAGGCATTGACCCCCGCCGCGCTGCCTGAGTTTGACGAAACCGCGCAGTTAGCACCGTTAGTGATGTCCTTGATGATCACTGCATCTGCCCGACCCGCGCCGAAGTCACGCGGGTTGGCCAGCATCTTGTCCTGCGACACTTCGGTATGAAGGTAACTGGCGTTCATGTTGATCGTCAGTTCATCGGTCGGGCGGAGCACCGCTTCGGCTTCCAGACCATAGATCTTGGCGCTGACGTTATCGTTGACCGAGGTCCGGGCAACGATGCGGCTGAGCTGAAGATCCTTGTAGTCATAGTAGAACCCGGTGATGTTCAGCATGATCTTGCCATTGGCAAAGGTATTCTTCGAGCCGATTTCGAACGCGTTGACGAATTCTGGCTTGAAGGTGTCCGTCACTGCAAAGACCGGCGACAGAGGTGGATTGATCCCGCCCGACTTGTAGCCACGGGAGTAGGACACATAGATCATGCTGTCATCGCTGATCTTATAGTTGAGCACGGCGCGTCCGGTGAATTCACCGAATTTGACCGTGCGAACCTGGTAAGCTTCGCAACCCGCAATCGAGCCGAGCTGTCCAAGCGTAGCACCCGCCGGACAGGCTGTTGCCGGATCAGCATCGTAACGGGCTCCGAAAATCCCGTTCGAATCGTAGGCATTCGCAGTACCGTGCGGCACAAGGTAGCTGGCGAGTGTCGTGCGTGCGCGAACAACCTTCTTATCGTTGTTGTAGCGCCCGCCCAATGTCAGCTTCAGCTTGTCATTGAACTCAACATAAACTTCGCCGAAAAGCCCGTAGGTATCGATCTTGAGATCATCGGTGTTGCTACGATATGTCGGCGTGCCTAGGTAACCTGGTGCCAGGCCGCCGCCCAGTGCGGTAAACGCACCAAGAATCCCGGTGAAGTAATCGATCCCGAACGAAGACACGTAATAGCTGTTCTCGGTCAGGTGATACTTGCCGTAGATCCCACCAAGCAGGAAGTTGACCTTGCCGTCGAAGTCGGACGAGATAATCGCTTCACCCGTCCAGCTCGACTGGTTGAGGTTTGAACGGTCAAAGTCCTGCGGGGTCATCGAGCAGAGCCGCTTGCCGCCGAATGAACCAGTCCCGGTTTCTTCACCAAGCGAGGTGCAGAGCTGGCCGTTGGCCCCGTTCGGAGTGATCGCATTGTAGACCGGGGTCAGATAGGTCTGAAGGCCCGCTCCCATTCCACCGTTTCGCGCCAATTCAAGCGCAGCAAGTGCAGGCGCAAAAATCGCCCGATTCTGAACCGACAGGTTGTAATCCTGCGACGAATCGAGATCGACCTTCTGGTAGTTCCCGCCCAGTTTGAGCGATAGTCCGCCGCCCAGATCCTGCTCGATCGAACCCTGGATGATCCATTCTTGGGTGTAATAGCTCGGCGTGTGGTCGGTGTTGACCGTCCGATAGTCGGCCGGATTGACGACCCCGGTGTAAGTATCGGTACCATAGAGGCTGCCCAAAGCGAAGGAGGCGGGCAAACCGCGCAGGCGGAAGAATTCAGCCGAGGTCAATACGCCCACAAAGGTGGTGTTGGCGTTGGTCGTCTCAAATTTGCGACTGCCGGCCAAGCAGCCCATCACCCCGGTCGGATCGCGCTGGCACATCTGCTTCTGGATGCGCATGCGGTTGTCTTTTTCATGGAAGTATTGCGCCATGATATCGATGGTCGTGCCGCTCGAAGGCTCAATCCGGATCGAGCCACGCACGCCATACATATCGCGGTCGTCGAGCTTGGAATTGTCAAAAAGGTTGGTCGTATAGCCTTCGCGGTTGAGATAGAAGCCAGCCACCCGGACTGCCGCAATTTCACCCAGCGGCACGTTGATCATGCCTTTGGCTTTGACAGAATTGTAGTTGCCGTATTCAAGCTCGGCATTGGCGGCCATGCCGGTCAGGCTGGGGCGCGCCGTGCGGATGTTGACCACGCCCGAAGTAGCGTTGCGACCGAACAGCGTGCCCTGCGGCCCGCGCAGCACTTCGACCCGTTCGATGTCGGCAACTTCGAACGAAGACGCCGAGGAGCGCGCCATGTAGACGCCATCGACGTAGAGCCCGATCGGGCTGTCGAAGCCTTGGGTCTCGTCCGCCGGCGTCGGGATCCCGCGAATGGTGATGACCGCGGCGGTGGCATTGGTGGTGCCGCCATTGACCGCGACATTTGGCGCGATCGCCGAAAGATCCTTGGCCTCGGTCAACCCGCGCAATTCGAGTTCCTCGGACTGCACCGCCGATATCGCCAACGGAACTTCCTCGAGGTTCTGGCCGCGCTTTTCGGCGGTGACTACGATCTCGGCCAAGCGTCCGTTATCCTCGTCCGCAGGAGCATCCTGGGCGGCTACCGAAACTGGAGCCGCGAGCGCCACAGCGGCGACGCTGGACATAAACAAGTGTGAGCTGCTGAGCCTGCGCATCGTCGATCCTCCCAAAGTGATCCGGCGGTTCGAATCCGCCCGTCGTCCCAAGCCGAATTCGCAGAAACCGGGTGTCCCTGTCAACATAAAATACGCAGTTGTGGAAGAGCGCGGGTATTTAACGATGATTTGCGGAATCACAGGGCGCACAATTACGATTTCGTAAGCTGAGCATCCCCTATCGCGGCCGCACACGCACCAAGCATGGCGCGGTGGCGGTCATCTGGGCGGGTCCCGCCCCGCAACGAAAGCGACAGCGCCGCGCTGCCGCCGGATACCGGTACGGCGAGGCAACTGAGACCGACATCGACCTCGCCTTCATCGCGGGCGTATCCGCGCGCGACGGTGCGCTCCAGTTCGGCGGCCAGCAGGGCCGGTTCGGTGATGGTCCGCGCGGTCAGCGGGGGGAATGGACCCGCAGCGAGGTAGGCTGCTC
>CALMBN010000034.1 GCA_937860195.1 uncultured Novosphingobium sp. | reverse complement strand
GCCTGTGTCATTCGGACCTGCACTTCATCGAAGGCACCTATCCGCACCCGCTTCCCGCCGTTCCGGGCCACGAGGCTGCCGGGATCGTCGAGGCGGTTGGCTCTGAAGTCCGCACGGTCAAGGTCGGTGATGCGGTGGTGACTTGCCTTTCGGCGTTCTGCGGGCATTGCGAGTTCTGCGTGACCGGGCGGATGGCGCTCTGCCTGGGCGGCGATACCCGCCGCGCTCCCGGCGCTGAATCGCGTCTCTCGCGGACCGATGGCAGCCCGGTCGGCCAGATGCTCAATCTGTCGGCCTTTGCTGAAATGATGCTGGTTCATGAGCACGCCTGCGTTGCGATCAATCCCGACATGCCGCTCGATCGGGCGGCAGTGATCGGCTGCGCGGTCACCACTGGCGCGGGCGCAGTGTTCAATGCCTGCAAGGTAACGCCGGGCGAAACCGTCGCCGTGGTCGGTTGCGGCGGGGTTGGCCTGGCGACAATCAACGCCGCCAAGATCGCCGGAGCGGGACGGATCATCGCCGCTGATCCGATGCCCGAAAAGCGCGCGCTCGCGCTCAAGCTGGGCGCGACCGATGTGGTCGATGCCCTGGCCCCCGATGCCGCCGCGCAAATTCTCGAGCTGTCCAAGGGCGGGGTTGACTATGCGATCGAAGCGGTCGGGCGTCCGGCGTCGGGAGAACTCGCGGTCAAATCGCTGCGCCGGGGCGGGACCGCGACCATCCTTGGGATGATGCCGCTCAGCCATTCGGTCGGGCTCAGCGCGATGGACTTGCTCTCGGGCAAAAAGCTGCAAGGGGCGATCATGGGGGAAAACCGCTTCCCGGTTGATCTGCCGCGCCTGGTTGATTTCTACATGCGCGGGCTGCTCGATCTCGATACGATCATTGCCGAGCGGATCCCGCTGGAGAAGATCAACGAAGGGTTTGAGACGATGAAGTCCGGCGCTTCGGCGCGCTCGGTGATCGTGTTCGACCAGTAAGGGGCAGGCCATGACCGAAGCAATCAACGCGGACGAAGCCTTTGTCGGCACGGTTGAACCCGAAGGCGCGGACCGGCTCGATGAGGGCAAGCTCGCGGAATGGATGGCGGACAATGTGGCGGGCTTCAGGGGTCCGCTACACCTGACCAAGTTCAAGGGCGGCCAGAGCAACCCGACCTACAGGATCGAAGCGGCGAGCGGGAATTACGTGTTGCGGCGCAAACCGTTCGGTCCGCTGCTGCCCAGCGCCCATGCGGTCGACCGCGAATTCAAGGTCCAGAATGCGCTCAACAAGGCGGGATTCCCGGCGGCGCGGCAATATGGCCTCTGCACCGACGATAGCGTGGTCGGATCGTGGTTCTATGTGATGGGCATGGTCGATGGCCGGACGATCTGGGACGGGTCGATGCCAAAAGATGCGCCTGAATATCGCCGTGAAACTTACATGGCGATGATCGATTGCCTCGCGGCGCTGCACGCGGTTGATGTCGAGGCGGTCGGCCTCGGTGATTTTGGCAAGCCGGGGAACTATTTCGGCCGGCAGGTTGATCGCTGGACCAAGCAGTACAAGCTGTCCGAAACCGAGCTGATGCCCGATATGGAGCAGATGATTGCGTGGTTTCCCACGACCCTGCCCGAGCAGACCAAAGTCAGCGTGGTTCACGGCGATTACCGGATCGACAACATGATCTGGGCCAAGGACGAACCCAAGGTGCTCGCGGTGCTTGACTGGGAACTCTCGACGCTCGGCGATCCGCTCGGCGACTTTTCATACGTCGCGATGGCCTGGGTGACCGACAACGGGGGCCGTTCGGGCGTGCAGGATCTAGACCGACAGGCGCTGGGCATTCCCGAACTTGACGAGGTGGTTGAGCGGTATTGTCAGGCCAGCGGGCGCGCATCGGTTCCGAGCATGAACTGGTACTTCGCCTATAACTTCTTCCGCCTTGCCGGGATCATGCAGGGGATCAAGAAGCGCGTGATCGACGGCACGGCCAGTTCAAGCCATGCCAAGGCGATGTCCGAACGGGTTCAGCCATTGGTTGACCGCGCGGCAGAGTTCGCGCGGCTGGCAGGGATGTAGAAGGGCGCTTCCCGTTGGGGGCACCCCCTCAAAACTGCTTTGACCAGCTCACCCCGGCACCCTGATCGTCGCGCAGGGCGGCGTAGTGGCCGGGATCCTTGCGATAAAACAGGCTGACCATCGCCGACCCGGTCAGCAATGGTGCCCGCCACAGCAGTTCGGCGTTCACTTCACGCCCGCCTGGGACCAGTGACAGCGGCACCAGCCCGTAGGTCGGTTGCAAGCTCGAATAGGAATAGCCGACCGGCAGGCTGAACCTCAGCCCGCCGCTTTCGACCCGCAGCGGCTGCGAGATGCGCAAGCCCAGACTGTCGCCGGATTTAAGCGTGTTCTGCCGGGTCAGGTCGATCGCCCAGGCCGAGGTGGTCAGCCGCGATCCGGGCGCGATCGAACCGCCGGTGTTTGCCCAGGTCAACCCGCCGCGCCAGGCCGCGCCAAGCCGCCAGCCCTCGGCAATTCGCCATTCGCCGTTCGCGTCAAGGAACAGACTGTTGGCCCCGCCGGGCCCGAACCCTTCGTGGAACCGCGCGCCCAGCACCGTCCGCTGCTCGCCCAGCCAGCTGGCTCCCAGCGCGGCATCGAAATCGCCGAACCGGCGGTCAAACGAGACCGACAGCCGCTGCGCCGGATCGAGCCGCCGCTGGCCCAGACTGCTCGCTTTGGTGAGCACAGGCGCGGCCGAGATGGCCGCGCCGTGTTCGGCTCCGATCGTCAGGCCCCATTGGCCGAACCGGTGCCGTCCAGCGAAGCTGAAGCTCTCATCGCGCCCGAATCCGACATCATCAAGCGGCGATCGGGCGATCAGGAAAGCTGGCTGGCTGCGGCCCTGCAAATGCGCAACCAGCCCGTCCGAGCCTTGCGAAAAGGCGAAGGCGATCCTGGAATCAGGAGCGACCCTGGCCGAAACCCGTGCCGCCAGAACCCGTGCGACCACTGCATCGTGCGGGGTCAGCCGCAATTGCCCGGTCCACGGCATCCGCGCCACCCGGCCTTTGGCATCAACCTGAAACGACAGCGAAACCGAATCAGTCCCGACATCGATGAACCGGGTCTCCCGCTCCAGCGCCGGACCCAACCGCGGCTGGACCTGCGCAGAGCGGAATCCGGCTGAAAAGTTGACCTGATAGGCCCGCCCGTATTGATCGAGCACGATCCCGTTGATCAGATTGCCACGTTGTCCGGCATCGCCCATCGGTGCCGACGTGACCCCGGTCGTATCGCCCAGTGGCATCGCAGTGGTGCCGCCCGCCAGTGTGGTCGCACCCTGCGGCGCAAACGCGGCGGTGATGTTCAGGACCCCGCGGCCAAAGATCGCATCGGTCCCGGGATCACCGGCATCGAGCGCGGTGCGCAGCAGCAGATCGACCACCTGAACCGCCGTCAGGTTCGGAAACGCCTGACGCAAAAGTGCCGCCGCTCCGGCAATTTGGGGGGCGGCAAAGCTGGTGCCCGAAACCACATATTGCGAGCGGGTGCCATCGGGATTGGTGACGATCTTGAGCACGCCGTTCTCATAGACACAGCAAACCCGTTCCCCCCGGGCTGAGAGAAACCAGACGGCCTCGGTCCCGGCCTTGTTGGAGAAAGCAGAAAAGGCATTGGCCGAATTGACCGACCCGGCGATGATGACATTGCCGTTGCCGGCCATGCGCAAACCGGTGGCGAAGGGATCTGGGTTGTTCGGGTCCACCCCGGCTTCGGTCGAATCGCCATCGTTACCGGCTGATACGATCACCACCACGCCATTGCTGGCAGCATTGGCAATCGCACCGCGCAGTTGCGCCCCTGCACCGCCTCCGCCGAGCGAAAGATTGATGACCTTGGCTCCGCCCGCGACGGCGGCGTTGACCCCGGCGGCAATGGCAACGTCGTTGAACTTGCAACCGCTTTTCGGATCAGTGTCGACCTTCGTGGCGCAGCTGCCGATGCTGTCGGCCCGGTACATCGCGATATTGGCATTCCAGGCGATTCCGACCACCCCGGTGCTGTCGCGCGCAGCCGCAGCGGTCATTGCAACCTGGGTGCCGTGATCGTCATCGGCGTTGTCCAGCCCCCGGCTCGAATCGACCACATCGCGTGACGAGGCTGCGATCCTTCCGGCAAATTCGGGACTGGTGGTGTCGATCCCCGAATCGATAACGCCGATTGTCACCCCGGTGCCCGAATAACCCGCAGCCCACGGCGTGATCGCGCCGTGCTGGGCCGGACCGGACGAGCGATTATATTCGGCAGTTTGAAACGCCGAACTGGGGGTCGGTGTAGGCGTTGGCGTGGGGGCGGGCGTAGGCGTGGGAGCAGGTGTCGGGGCGGGACTTGGTGGTGGGCTCGGGCTTATTCCGGCCCCGCTACCGCCGCCACACGCGACCAGCGCAAGCGAAAACAGCGCCACGCCCATCGACCAACGTGCTTGCAGGAACTGCGATTTAGCCATGCGGATGACCCTTGAGCGTGTGCTGCAGCGAGCACGTCGATAACCTTGGATAGCATAGTGCCACAGTGATGCTTAACCGGAACTTTCTGACAGGTTCCGTCCAGCGCGCTTGCTCCGGCGGTTCTGGCGCGATAGGCGCGCCGAACACCCAGGTCCCAACGGGGAGAACCATCGTGACTGCCGATCTTGCCGCTTCCATCGAACAAGCCTGGGATGCTCGTGATAGCGTGACCCCGGCCAGCAGCGACGTGCGTGAAGTCGTCGAAGCTGCGCTCGAACTGCTCGATTGCGGAACCGCGCGCGTGGCCGAGCCTGACGGCAAGGGCGGTTGGCAGGTCAACCAATGGCTCAAGAAGGCGGTTTTGCTGTCTTTCCGGCTGAATGACAACGTGTTGGTCCCTGGCGGCGCAGCGGGCGCTCCGGCGTTTGACAAGGTGCCATCGAAGTTCGAAGGCTGGGGCGTGAACCGCTTTCGCGAGGCGGGTTTTCGGGTGGTGCCCGGCGCAGTGGCGCGGCGCGGCTCGTTCATCGGCAAGGGCGTGATTTTGATGCCCAGTTTCGTCAATATCGGGGCTTACGTCGGTGAAGGGTCGATGGTCGATACCTGGGCCACGGTCGGTTCCTGCGCGCAGATTGGCAAACACGTCCACCTGTCGGGCGGTGTCGGGATCGGCGGCGTGCATGAACCGCTGCAGGCGGGACCGGTTGTGATCGAAGACAATTGTTTCATCGGCGCACGCAGCGAAGTGGTTGAAGGAGTGCGAATCTGCGAAGGCGCGGTGCTTTCGATGGGGGTCTACCTCGGGGCCTCGACCAAGATCGTCGACCGGGCGACCGGTGAAGTCCACATCGGCCGCGTGCCGCCCTATGCCGTGGTCGTGCCTGGTTCGATGCCCGGCAAGCCGCTCCCAGATGGCTCACCCGGCCCCTCACTTTACTGCGCCGTGATTGTCAAAACAGTCGATGCGCAGACCCGTGCCAAGACCGCGATCAACGAGTTGCTGCGCGACTGATCCGGTGCCCCAGCTCGTCAATCAGTTCGCCGTTTCCGCAGTCATGGTGGTGCTGTGCGTGGCAATTCACGGGCTTGGCCTGTTTAGCCTGAGCCGCGCGCTGCGCACCGAACTGGCGGTCGAACGGCTCGAGCGGATTGCCCCGCTAAGCCCGCGCGGGGCGGCTTTCACACTCGCCATCGTGCTGGCGATGTTCGCCCTTCACGGGATCGAGATCTGGGCCTTTGCTTTCACTTATCTGGGAATCGGGGCAGTCGGCGGACTTGAGGACGCGCTTTATTTTTCGACGATCAGCTATTCGACCGTGGGCTTCAACGACAGCCATATCAGCCCCGACTGGCGTTTGCTGGGTGCGTTCGAGAGCATTCTGGGTGTCTTCCTGCTCGGCTGGTCGACTGCGTTCTTCTTCAGGATGCTTGGGCGGATCGAAGCGCATTGACCGGGCCCACCCCCCAAGTGCTTCGGGTTGAGCAGCTCGCGTGGCAAGACCCGCTGCTGGCGGAACTGCCGATGCCGCAGGGTACAATGCGGCTGACCCGCAGCCTGACTTCGGGCCTCACCCTTGGGGCCAATCCCGGCGAGCTCTGGGGGGTTGGAGATCGCGGGCCGAATATCAAGCCCAAGGTCGCGCTGAAACGCTATGGTCTGGCCGCGCTGGCTGCTTATGCTGAAACTGACGGGGCCAAAGTTATGCCCTTACCTGAAACCGGTCCGGCGCTGGCGCGGTTCCGGATTGACGGTGATGCAGTGCAACTGATTGAAGTAGCAGCACTGCGCACGCCCGATGGAACCCCGCTCAGCGGCTTGCCGCTTCCTGTCCCTTCACAGGAAAGCGAGCCGGCGCTGACGCTCGATGGTATGCCGCTCGGCTGCCATGCCGACGGGGCCGATACCGAAGGAATCGCCCGCCGTGCCGATGGCAAGCTGTGGATCGCCGAGGAATATGGCCCCTCGCTGCTGTTGGCCGGCGCTGATGGACTGATCGAGGCGCGGCATGTTCCTGTCGGCACTGCGCAGTATTTTGCCAGGTCGACCATACCGATCATCGAATCGCTGCCCGCACTGGCCGTGGCACGCAAGCTCAACCGGGGGTTTGAAGCGCTGGCACTCTCACCCGATGGCAAAGTGCTCTTCACTGCATTCCAGAGCCCGCTCAGCCACCCGGATCGCTCGGCCCATGAGCACAGCGATCTGGCCCGGATCTGGGCGCTTGACGCTGAGAACGGCACGCTTTTGGCCGAATTTGCCTATCCGCTTGGTCCGCGCAAAGGCTTCCGGCGCGATCTGGCCGAAGGTTCGGTGAAGCGCGACGATATCAAGATCAGCGAGTTGACCATGCTCGATGATGGCAGTCTGCTGGTGCTCGAACGGGTCACGCTTTCGACCCACATCTATCGGGTTCTGCCCACGTCCGGCCTGGCGCTTGCTCCGGAATGGCGCGATCCGGTGCGGCGGCCGACTTTGGAACAAGTCGGCTCGGCCGGGGTTGCAGCGCTCGACAAACAGCTGGTCTTCTCAACCGACGATCATCCCGAAATCTGCGGTGATCTGGAAGGCATGATCATGTTGGCACCGGGCACCATGCTGCTCGCCAACGACAGCGACTATGGCACCGAAGGCGTGGAAACCGAATTCTGGCGGATCACTTTCGCAGAGCCGCTGGTCGCGGCCTAGAACGAAGTCGGATTCTCCAACGGCGCGGCCCCGCGCTGGCTTGCAGCATAGGCTTCAGCCGCTTTCAGCACCCGCAGCATGTTGCGGCTGGCCAGCTTTTCGAGGTCGGCCTGGCTCCACCCGCGCCGCGCCAGTTCGATGAACAGCGCGGGATAGGCGGCGACGTCGCTGAACCCTTCGGTGGTGTCGCCGATCCCGTCGAAATCGCCGCCCAATCCGACGTGGTCTACGCCGATCCGGTTCTTGATGTAGTCAAGATGGTCGGCCAGCTGTGCCAGGGTTGCCTTGGGAGAGGGGTGCGCCGCCACCCAATCGGCCAGAGCAGCCTTGGCGGCATCAGGGTCGCCAATGTAACGTGCCTTCAGCCGCGCTTCTTCGCCAGACTTGCGTGCATTCCAGTCTCGCACTTCGGCGCTGACATAGGCCGGAGCGCTCACCACCATCACGATCCCGCCATTGGCCTTGACCAGATCGAGCACCCGGTCAGGCACATTGCGCGGGTGATTGTCGAGCGTGGCCGCGCTCGAGTGGCTGAAGATCAACGGAGCCTTTGCCACTTCGAGCGCATCGATCATCGTCGCTTCGCTGACATGGCTGAGGTCGACCAGCATCCCGAGCCGGTTCATCTCACGGACCACATCGCGCCCGAAATCGGTCAGTCCGCCGTGCCTGGGCGTGTCGGTTGCGCTGTCGGCCCAGGCCAGGGTGTTGAAATGGGTCAGAGTCATATAGCGAACGCCGATTGCATAGAGCTGGCGCAACACGCCAAGGCTCCCGCCAATCGAATGGCCGCCCTCGGCCCCAAGCAGCGACGCGACCTTGCCCGATCTGAACGATGCCTCGACGCAGGCCGAGGTCTCGCAATATTGCATCTCGGCCGGGTAGCGGACGATGATCCGCTTCATCACATCGACTTGTTCCAGCGTTGCCTGCACCGCTTGCGGCTCGGGCAGCTTGGCATCGACATAGACTGACCAGAATTGCGCCCCGACTTTGCCCGCGCGCAAACGGAGCAGATCGGTGTGCATTGCCCCGCGATCATTGGCTGGATCGGCGGTGCCGCGGGTGTCGCGGAAATCGAAAGCGCCGAGCACATTCCTGCGCCGCTCGCGCAGCTGCTCGGGCACGTCGTTGTGGCCATCCCAGACCGGCGCAGCGGCCAATGCCGCCATCGCGACCTGCTCGGGTGTGCGCGGCGGCGCAGCCGTGAGCGAGCTTGCCAGGACAAAGGTGGTGGCAATCGTGCTGGTGAGCAGGAATGAAAGGCGCATAGATGATCCTGTGTCTGGTTCGGTCGGGCCAAGCCTAGTCAAGCTTGCCCGCCAGGTCGAGCGCCTTCAGCATCGCAGCCGCGTCGCATCAAATTATGAGCCTGGCACTGGGGGACAAGCGAGGCCACCATGCTTGCGCACAGCCATATTCCGTGCTGGCACAGCGCGATGCAGTTGCTTGCCGATCCTTGGACCCTGACCCTTGCAGTGCTCGCCGTGACCGTGTTGGGTCTGGCCAAAGGCGGGTTCTCTGGACTGGGCGCGCTGGCCACCCCGCTGCTGGCTCTGGCAGTGCCGCCAATCACCGCTGCTGCGGTGCTGCTGCCGGTGCTGCTGGTGCAGGATGTGGTCTCGGTCTGGACTTACCGCAAGACCTGGGATGGCTGGATCATCGGCTGGATGCTGCCCGGGGCCGTGGCCGGGGTGGTGTTGGCGGCACTGCTGGCAGCGGCCGTGCCAGAGGACAAGCTGCTGGTTGTGCTCGGCGCGATAACGCTCGCCTTTGGACTCTATCGGCTGTGGATCGAGCGCGGCGGACGGGTTGTTGCGCCATCGAATTCGCCGGGCTGGGTGGGATCGCTGTTCGGGGTGGCAACCGGGTTCACCAGTCAGATCGCCCATGCCGGCGGTCCGCCATTCCAGATGTGGGTTACCCCGCGCCGACTGCCGCATGAGGTGTTCGTCGGGACCAGCTCGATCACCTTTGCTGCGATCAACTGGATGAAAGTGCCGAGCTATATTCTGCTTGGATCATTGGGACCCGAGGTTTTGGCAGCATCGGCGTTGCTGATACCGCTGGCGATCATGACCACTCTTGCCGGGGTCTGGCTGGTCCGACGCCTTGATACCGTGCGGTTCTATTCCGTGATCTATCTGCTGATGATCGCGCTCGGGCTACGGCTGGTCTGGCAGGGATTCTAGCCAATTTCACCCAGCAGGCTGCGGGCCCTGGCGGCCAGCGTGGGAGAATCCATCGTGGCCGCCCGCGCGCCCACGCTGGCAGCGGCAGCACAGAACTTCGTCGGGTTCTGCTGGTTGGAAAAGCGGTTGTAGAGCTGGGTCTGGTGGCGGTCGAGGCCCGCACCATAGCGGCGCTGCTCCCCGGCATAGGCCTGTGCCAGCAGCCCCTTGTGACGTGACAGTAACCGGGCATATTGGCCCGCGACCGGAGTTCTGCCGCGCCCCCGGCATGAAAGCGCAGCGACATTGAGCCCGGCCCGCAGATGCCACACAGCTTCGTTTGGTTCGACCGAGGCGGCGCGGCTTTGCGCGGGCGGTGGCAGCGAATGGCCCCGATTGACCTGTTGCGGCGCCGGGCTCGCGCACGCCGTCAGCGCAGCGAGCAGGCCAAATGCAGGTGCGACCCTCATCATCGAATTCTCCCTTGCCAACCAGCTTGCTGTCCGAACCGCGCGGCATCAAGTGCGCGAAGGATAACTTGCGACCGCTTGACTGGTGGTTGCGATGAATGATGAATCAGCGGTTCAGGCTGCTGTGGTGCGGGGGGTCGAGACCAGCACCGCCAGGGCCGCCACGGTGATCGCAGCGGCAATGGCATAAGGCACGCCGGGAAACTGGAACGGCGCAGCAGGCGAGGTGAACCAGGCCATCGGCTTGACCAGTACCAGCGGCCCGATGATCGAGCCCAGCCCCATCATCATCGCCGCCAGACCCTGCACTTCGCCCTGCGTCTCAGGCGTGGCGCGGCGCGAAAGCATCGCCATCAGGCTTGGCTGAACCAGCGATTGCAGCGCCACTGCGGTCAACAGCGCAAAAGCCAGCCAGGTCGTGGTGGTGAAAGCATAACCGACAAAGCCGATGCCGGCTCCGATCATCCCGAGTGTGGCCGCGCCGCGCTCGCCCAATTGCCGCACGACGCGCCCGGTCATGAAAACCTGGCTGAGCGCGATCACGATTCCGACCGCAGCCAGCGAGAGTCCGATCATCTGGTCCGACCAGTTCAGCGCGGCGATCCCCCAGAAGCTCCAGGTCAGTGGATAGACCATGCTGGCAAGCTGCCACAACAACAGGACAACAGCCAGGCGGCGCATCCCAAGGGCGGTTCCGGCCATCTTCCAGGCTCCGAACGGATTGGCCCGGGCAATCGTGAAGCGGCGGCGCAGCTCTGGCTTCAGAGTCTCGGGAAAGGCGATCAACCCGTACAGAAAGTTGGCCAGCGCCAGCGCCAGCGCAACCCAGAACGGCGCGCGCTCGCCAAACTGGACCAGCAGCCCGCCCAGCGCCGGGCCAGCCACGAACCCGACCCCGAACCCGGCCGAGACAATCGCAAACCGCCGGGCCCGGTCTTCTGGCCCGGTGATATCGGCGATTGCGGCCTGAGCCGGACCATAGGAGCCTCCGAACACCCCGGTCAGCACGCGCCCCAGCACGATCAGCGCGACACTGTCCGCCGCCACCAGCACCGCATAGTGCGCTGCCATTCCTGCCAGCGCGATCAGCAGCACCTTGCGCCGCCCGAAGCTGTCCGACAGGTTCCCGAGAATCGGGGCGGAAAAGAACGCTGCGAGCGCCATCAACAAGCCCATCCAGGCCGAGACATCGATGGACTCGGCCAGCGGCATCGCGCCAACCCGCATCAGCAGTCGGGGCAACACCGGCATGATCAGGCCAAAGCTCATCGCGTCGAGCAGAATTGTGACGAAGACGAAGCCAACGACGTGACGGCTGGGTTGGCTCATGCCGCCACGGCTCCGGTCGTCATGGTCCAGAAGTGCGGGCCAGCTTTGGCCACGTCCCATTCGCTGGCAATGCCGTAGCCAAGCCGCTGGTAAAGCCCGACGTTGGCTGGTGTCGCGGTTTCGAGCACTGATGCCACGCCCAACCGGGCTGCTTCGGCCAGACCGGCGCGGATCATCGCGCCGCCCAGACCCTGCCCCTGCCGGTCAGGGTGGACTGCCGCCATCTTGAGGTACAGCCAGTTCTCACCATTCGGCAGATGGCCGGTGATCCCTTCGTCGGTGCGCAGTGCCCGGGGCAGATGCTGCCGAAAGATTCGAACAAAGCGCAACGATGCCGGATGCCACAACGGTTCGTGGTAATGAACCTTGCCGGGTGGTCGCCAAAGCGTCACAGCGTCAGCCTCGTCGGTTCCCAGCACCAGGCCGATTTCAAGCTGCTGATCGACCATCCAGCCCATCAGCCTGGTCAACCGCGCCGGGCGCGAGGCTGCATCCGGCAACATGTAGACCATCGCCGGGTCGTCGTGAAACGCCGCCGTGAGTGTCGCAACGGCGCGATCACGGTGCCGCTGGCCAAGCTGGATGATCCCGCAGTTCATTCGCCGCCCCTGCCAGCCTTGCAGGCCAAGGGCAACCAGTCTAACGCCCAGCCATGGCAAGCGATGACGAAGATTATGTTTATGACGAGGACAGCGGTGAATGGCTGCCTGCGTCTGAACTGGCGGCGAAGCAAACTGCGGCCAGCACAGTCGAAGTGCGCGATGCGGTTGGCAATCTGCTGGCCGATGGCGATGCGGTGACGCTGATCAAGGATCTTGAGGTCAAGGGAGCCGGGCAGACGCTCAAGCAAGGCACGCTGATCAAGTCGATTCGGCTGACCGGCGATGCCCAGGAGATTGACTGCAAGTATCCCGGGATCAAGGGATTGGTCCTGCGCGCCGAATTTGTGCGAAAGCGCTAGGGGCAGACCCTAAGACCGCCCGAACATCCGCCGAACCAGCCCGGGACCCCTGCCGGACCTGGCCGACCCGGCGATGGCTCCGGCCGCCCCGAACCGCCGACGCAGCAGATTGCCGGCCGGGCCGGTGTCTTCATCGGTCAGCGTTTCCGCGAGCTGGGACTGGTTGAGGCGGGCCAGCACCGGGGCAGCGTTTTCGGCCGCACCTTGCACGACCGGCGGACGCTCGGGTGCCTTGCGCTCGCCCGGCCAGTGAAGCGAAACGACCTCGGGCCGCATATTGATCAAGCCGGAGATCACCGGAATCGAACCGCCGAGCCGCAACTGGTCGAGCTGCACCGCCACCGCCTGATGGAACCGCAGCGCGCGCCACCAGCAGCCAAGCACGAACTCGACGTAGCCCAGCGGGACTGGTGTTTCCTTGTTCTCGCGGACAAAATCGCGCTGTTTATTGTCAATCAGCGCGGTGTTGAGTGCATCCAGTCCTTCGATCTCAAGAATGGCTCCCAATTCCTCGGCCCAGCCGGCCCAGGCCGGACTTTCGGCGTGGCACTGTTCCATGGCCGCCTCGGCGCTCGCTGCCGACCAGTTCCAGGCTTGATCGGTGTAGAGCCCCAGCACCATGTAGGGGCGGTGAGTCTCGCCCGCTTCAAGCGACAAATTGGCCTCGTTGCCCATTGCCACGGTCGCGCCAGTGATCCGTTCGCCCTTATGGTGGGCCACCGCCGCGGCAAGATCTTCCCAGCCGACGATCTGGATGCAGGACAGGCTGGCAGCGCGGCACAACTGCATCATCGCCCCGCCGCTTGCGACCAGCGCGGTGCGGAGCAACCGTTCAGCCTCACCCAGCTCGCGGCGCTCGAACAGGGCGCGCAGATGGGCCTCCCAGGCCGCTTCGCCAGCCGCCGACGCAAAGGTGGTTTGCAGGCTGAGCATGAACACGCAGTCCTTTCCGCAAAACGCAACCCGCGCTGCGTTGACCGGCAAGATAGGGGGAAATGGTCAGCGAGCCGTTAACTTGTCCGCGCCAATCAGCAGAAACATCAGAAACAGCGCGGTATAGACCAGGTCACCAAGCAGGATCCACCCGGTCCCCGGCGCGGCCAGTCCGGCCAGCACCTCTGGCCCGAGCAGGGCCACGACCCCCAGCTTGCCGACCACCCCGGCCCACAGCACTTGCCTCAACCGGGCCGGATCGCGCGCCACCATCGCATAGACCAGCCCGAAACAGGCCACCAGCAGCGCAACAATCCGGGCGTTGGTATCAGCCCCCGGAACGAACAGCCCCGCCAGCCCGATCACCAGATTGTAAACGGCGGCAGACCACAGCATCCGGGGCCAGAAGGGGGCTATGGTTGGCATCGAAGTTGCTCCCAGAGAAGGAGCATACCTTGCAGCCGCTCGCCCGCGCCAAGTCAAGCTGCCTGTTACCGCCCCACCAGCACCGCCGTGCTGACCAGCTCCAGGGCATAGGGCCGGGCCACCCCGCGCAGGATCCGGGCGCGCACGGCCGGGTCGCCGGCAACCAGTGCATCAGCCTCGCGCTGGCCCGGGGCACGGATCACGGCCAGCCCGGTGTCTTTGCCCAGCGGACCGGCGCTGGCCACCCGGCCTTCGGCATGGAGCCGCTGCCAATAGCGGCGATGTTCGTTGAGGCCGGGACCCTTGAACGGTTGTCCGCGGTGCCACGCCGGACCGGGGCCGAGCACCACGGCATAGAGCTGGCCCTTGGCGATTTGCGGGTTTCCGGCTTGTTTCTCTGCCCGCACTGACGTGGCCGGGGCCAGCACAAGGCATAGTACCAGCACGCCAGCAGAGATGAGCGATCGAAGCATGACCAGCGCTGTGCCGGAAACCCCTGGCCGTCGCGCGCCCCAAGCGGCGCACCGTGCCGGGGCTGCGGCGGGGGAGTGGGCCGGTGTTGATTCCACGCAAGTGGATCAGACTCCAGCGAGCGACACCAACCCTATTCCGTCAGCAAGGTCAGGCTGACTCGCGCGGTTCCACTGCGGTGCAGGCCGATTTGCCGGGCGGCAGCATAGGACAGGTCGATGACCCGGCCTTTGGCCCATGGCCCGCGATCATTGACCCGCACCACCACTTCGCGGCCATTGCCCAGGTTGCGGACCCGGATCCGGCTGTCAAACGGGGCCGAGCGATGCGCGGCGGTCATTGCGCCGGGGCTGTAGGCCTCACCGCTGGCGGTGCGCTTGCCTGCGAAAGAGTTGGCGTAATAGCTGGCTTGACCGGTGCCAAGTGACTTGCCGCCTTCGCGCGCGGCCAAGGGCAGCGCCGCCAGCGCCAAGGCCGAAAGGCCAAGCGCCGCAGCGGGCCTCAAACCAACCAGAACCATCATGGCAAGGCCCTCCCAGACCAGTCCCGGCTGGCCTTTGGGCATAGTTTGGCGGCAGTTGAAAGCAATTTGCGGTGTTCCGTGTCCGATCATCGGGCTGGAGAATACCGGGCCCACAGGCTATCCGCGCTGAATGGAGTCACCCCGAATTCTTGTCGATGCCGATGCCTGCCCGGTCAAGGAAGAGATCTACAAGGTCGCCTTTCGCCGAGGCGTGGCGGTCAGCGTGGTCAGCAACATGCGGTTGCGGGTTCCCGAGCATCCGCTGATCGCGCGGGTCGTGGTTGGCGACGGGTTCGATGCAGCGGACGACTGGATCGCGGAGCAAGCGGGCCCCGGCGCAGTCGTGATCACTGCTGACATCCTGCTCGCTGACCGCTGCCTGAAAGCCGGGGCCGCTGTGCTTGGTCCGACCGGCAAACCATTTACCCTCGCCAGTATCGGCAGTGCGATCGCGACCCGCGCAATCATGGCCGATCTGCGCGCGGGCGGCGATGTGATCGGCGGCCCCGCTCCGTTCGCCAAGGCCGACCGTTCGCGGTTCCTTCAGGCGCTGGACGAGGTGTTGGTGCGTCTGGCGCGGGGCTAGCCGTGCAGCGCGTCGACCTGCGCCTTGTCGCGGTGGAACCAGTGCCCGGCGAAGTAGAAGGCCGGTAGCGCCAGCATCGAAACCAGCGACATGGCCAGCGCTGCGCTGCTATAGGGCTGCGGGTTCCCGGCGGTGCGGAACACGTCGATCAGCGCGCCGGTCGCGGTGATTCCGATCCCAAGCCCGATGGCGTTGACGCACAGGATGTTGAAAGCCACCACCGTCGCGCGGGCCGCTGGCGGGGAAAGCTCCTGAATGGTTGAGACCGACGGGCCATAGAACGCGCAAAGCAGGAAAATGCCCGCCCCGATGCCCGGCACGAACAGCGGTGAATCAGGCGATACAATCCGGAACGCCAGGGTCAGCGGGGCGAGCGCGAGGAACATCCAGAACAGCAGCATCGCCCGGCCTGATCGGCGGTTTCGATACCACCAGTCCCCGGCAAAGCCGCCGAACAGGCTTCCCGCGATCCCTGCGATCACGGTGATCAGGCCGGTCAGTTTGGCCACCTCGGCCCGTTCAAATCCGCGCTCCTGCACGAACCAGAGCTGATCGAACGCCGCCGCGCCGACCGCAATGTGCAGTGCAATTCCGCCGCCGATTATCATGCACAGCGCCGGAGATTGGCGCAGCGCCGCACCCAGCACCCGCAGATGCCCGCGCCAGCCGGGGCCATGACTGTGGGTCTGCGCCGCGACCACGCGGTTATCGCGCACCAGCCACATCATGGCCGCAAGCAACAGGCCGACCCCGCCGAGCAGGTAGAAGCAATTGCGCCAGCCGATCGTCGGCCCCAGATAGCCCGCAACCAGCAAGCTCGCGCCTGCTCCGATCGGCACGCCAAGGTAATAGAGCGCCATTGCCAGCCCCAGTTGCGATGGGCGAAATCGGTCTGCCACCAACGAAGCCGCCGCCGGGGTCAACGCTGATTCGCCCACCCCGATCAGGGCGCGCGGCAAGGCCATCGAGGCAAATCCTCGCGCTGCACCGCTCGCTGCGGTTAGCAAGCTCCACAGCGCTATCGCCACCGCGATCAGCTTTCCGCGGTGCATCCGATCGGCCAGCACGCCCATGAACAGTCCGGCGAGTGCGTAAAAGATGATGAAGAACAGGCCTGTCAGCAGGCCATACTGGGTGTCGGTCAGTCCCAGCTCGGGCTTGATGAAATTTGCGAAACTGGGCAGCAGTTGGCGATCAACGAAGTTGAGCACGTTGATCAGCGTCAGCAGTGCGAGCAAACCCCAGCGCGACGCAGTGCTGCTTTCCGCCAACTTCGGGTCTGTGGCGGACATCGGCGCGCTCTCCTGCTTTTGTTGTTGATACCATGGTGGGGCAATTCCGGCGGCCGGGCAAGCGAAGGCTATGGAAACTGCGAAGCCTGGCTCTCTGCCACCAGCGCATCATCCAGCAGCGGGTTCTTGCTGTTGGCACCGGTGCGCCGGGGGATGCTGACCGGAGCCAGCAGCGTCGCCGCGATCAGCAACAGGCCAATCGCCAGATACTGGGCCGGGCCATAGCTGCCTGTGCGGGCAAAGATCGTTGAAAACAACGTGATTCCCGCTGCAGTGCCGATCCAGCCGATTCCGTGGAGTGCACCAAACACCGAACCATAGTGGGCCAGGCCAAACCGCCGGGCGACGAAGTAGGCGTAGATATCGATGTCCGCCCCGCTCAGCGCGCCGATCATCCCGCAGGCTACCAGCACCAGCCAGGTGATGCCTGGATCGGCCTGGGTGAAGACCAGGAAACCCATGCTGGGGATGATTGTCATCAGCACTGCCATTTGGCGCGGATCGAACCGATCGAGCAGCCAGCCGCCACCAAGTTTTCCGATGAACTGTCCGGCGGCGAACGACGACAGGCCCAGCGCTCCGATTGCCGGGGACAGGCCGTGTTCGATCACCATCGGCGCAAGCTGGCTGACCGCGCCGCCCGTTGCCATGCCCGCGACCATGTTGGCGAGGCTGAGCAGCCAGAAATCGCGGACCCGCAGAAAGCTCCAGTCGCCGGGCAAGCCGGGCTGTCCGCGCTTGATCCCGCGAAGGCCGATGTTGCGCGGCAGCAGCAGCAAAACTGCCGGCAAGCCGACCAGACCCGATAGCCCGGCCAGGGCCAGATAGCCCCAGCGCCAGTTCTCTGCGATCACCAGTTGCAGAAACGGCGGCACGATGATCGTCGTCAGCGACACTCCGATCCCGACCAGCCCCAGCGCGCGACCGCGAAAATGGTGGAAGTGAGCGTTGATCGGCTGGGTCAGGGTGACGGAAGAGGCGCCCCCACCTACGAACCCGGCCAGCGCGACGCTCAACGCCAGCGACCAGAACCCGCTGACCCAGAACCCCAGCAGCAGGCCGTTGCAGACCAGGATCACGGTGCAAGCAACGAACACCGGACGAAAGCCGAACAGGTCGGTCATTCGTCCGATCACCGGCGCGCCGAGAACCGCGGTGATGATCAGCGACTGGACGATCCCGGTCTCCGTCCGGGTCAGGCCAAGATCGGCCGACATCGGGATCAGGAACAGGCTGAAGCAATAGAACAGCAGGGCTATGCCTGTGCCGTTCGCCACCGCGCAGGCCAGCACGATCCGCCAGCCAAGCTGCCATTCGTTTTCGTCAGCGGAAGTTTGGCTCACTCTTCGACTGCGAAGGTAATTTCGGCGTGATCCTGCAAACGTTTGACCAGAGCTTCACCCAGCAGCGCGCCGGGGGTGGAAACCGCGCCCTCGGCCTGGCAGCTTAGCAGTGCGATCCCGGTTTCGGCGATCATCCGGCTGGTCGAGCCATAGCCCGGATCATAACGGCCCTTGACGCCATAGCGGATCGTCTGGCCATCGGGCCATTCACCGATGAACAGCACGTCGTAAAAGCCGTTCTCGCGCTCTTCGGGGGTGGGGCCTTCGCCAGGCTTGGGCGGCTTGGCCCCGAACGGGTTCTTGAGCATTTCGCCGACCGCATGAGCCGCCTTTTCGCCCAGTTCTCCGGCGCTGGTCAGCATCATCTCGTCATACTTGAAATCCGCGCTATAAGGATGGCCGAGCAGGAAGTTGGTGCGGTGGACGTTTTTGGTGTTGATCGTCGCCATGATGAACGGCGCGGCCCATTTGCCGACGCTTTCCTCATATTCCGGGACCAGCCCGAGCGGTTGCGAGGGGCCTTCAAAGCCGGGGGTAAGCCCGAACGAACTTTGCAGGATCTTGATCAGCGACGGATTGCGGGCGACCGCTTTCATCGTCTCGGTTAGACTGGCTACGGTCCCGCCCGAGGCGGCGCCCTGCATTCCCCGGATACGGCATTTGACGCGCGGTGCGGGGCTGCCGTGCCGGGCCTTGGCTTCGTGCTGGAGCATCAGCACGCCCAGATCGAACGGAATCGAATCGAAGCCCGAAGAGAAAGAAATTCGCGCGCCCGAAGCCTTGGCTGCTTCGTGATACTTGTCGATCATCTCGCGCATCCAGCCCGGTTCGCCGCACAGATCGGCATAGTCGGTCCCGGCCTCAACGCAGGCCTTGAGCAAGGGCTCTCCATAGAGCTGATAGGGCCCGACTGTGGTGACAATCACCCGCGCGCTACCCGCCAGCGCGGCCATCGAGGCGGGATCATCCGAATTGGCGACGATCAACGGGGTGTCCTTTGGCGCACCGATTAGGTCGCGCACTTCGGCCAATTTGTCCGCGCTGCGCCCGGCCATCGCCCAGGTCGGGCTTTTGCTCTTGTAGTGATCGGCCAGATACTCAGCCACCAGCCGCCCGGTATAGCCGGTCGCGCCATAGACGACGATATCATAGGGACGGTCTGCCTTGGCGGTCATTGTATGCTCTCCACAGGTCCGAATCTCGGTCCGGAATCGGGCGGAGAAGGCCACAAACCAGTGGCATTGTCGAACGGATTTCGGTGGACGTTACGGCATGGCGATGTGG
>CALMBN010000033.1 GCA_937860195.1 uncultured Novosphingobium sp. | reverse complement strand
GGGGCCGAGGTAATCCGGATGATGCGGACTCTGGTCGGGCTGGAGCGGTTCCGTGCCGGGACTGACCTCTATTTTGAACGACACGATGGCGAAGCGGCAACCTGCGAGAATTTCGTCAAGGCGGTCGAGGATGGAGCGGGGATCGATCTGGCGCAGTTCCGCATGTGGTATTCGCAAGCAGGCACCCCGAATGTGACCGCAAAGCTGGGCTATGAAGACGGCATTGCGACTCTGACGCTTGGCCAGGACGTTCCTGGCACTCCCGGCCAGTCGCACAAGCAGCCGATGGTGATCCCGCTCAGGCTGGCGTTGTTCGATCCGGCGACCGGCAAACACCAGGGTGAAAAGCTGGTCGTGCTCGACCGGGCCGAGATGGAATTTTCCTTCCCCGGTTTCGCCGCCCGTCCGGTGCTGTCGCTAAACCGCGGTTTCTCTGCGCCCGTAGCGATCAACGCCGATACCACGCGCGCCGATCTGGTGTTTCTGGCCGCGAATGACGACGATCCATTTGCGCGGTATGAAGCGCTGCAGCAGCTGACAGTTCAGCACCTGCTGGCGGAACTCGCCGGAACGTCGGACCCGGCCGGCCGTGAGGCGATATGCACCGCGTTTGCCAAAGTGATCGCCGATCCCGCGCTCGACGACCTGATGCGCGGGGAGTTGATGATCCTGCCGGGCGAAGCTTACCTTGCCGAGCAAGTGGAGCTGGCTGATCCGGGTGCGATCCGGATCCTGCGTGAGGAGCTGAAGGCGCATCTTGGCGCGATGCTCGAAGCCGAGCTGATCGCGCTCCATACCCGCGCGTCGGCTGCATCCTATAGTCTGTCGGCCGAGGCAAAGGGTGCGCGCAAGATCAAGACCCAGGCCCTGACCCTGCTCGCCGCAGGTGTGCCGGACCGCGCGGCACAGATGGCCGCCGCGCAGTTCGATGCAGCGGACAATATGACCGACCGGCAAGGCGCGCTGATGGTACTGTGCGGGCTCGACACCCCGTTGCGGGCAGAGAAGCTGGCGGCATTTTATACCCGGTTTTCCGGGAATGCGCTGGTGGTCGACAAGTGGTTTTCGCTCCAGGCTGGATCGCTGCATCCTAAGGTGCTCGACCACATCGGGGCATTGGCAAAGCACCCCGATTTCACGCTCTCCAATCCCAATCGTGCCCGCGCGCTCTATATGGCGGCGGCGGTCAATCCGGGGGCCTTTCACGCGGCCTCTGGCGAGGGTTACCGGCTGATCGCTGATCTGATCCTCGCGCTTGATCCGCTCAACGCCCAGACGGCGGCCCGGTTTGTCGCCCCACTGGGACGCTGGCGGCGGATCGAGCCGGGCCGGGCCGCGCTGATGCGGACCGAGCTCGAGCGGATCGTGGCTGCACCGGGCCTGTCGAAGGACACCTTCGAACAGGTGAGCAAGAGCCTTGGCTGAAGCGGTCGATGTCAGCCGCGCGGCGGCGCTGGCGGGTGTTCCGCACGGTTTCCTCGGGCGGCGCGGCGGGGTTTCAACCGGAGTGGTGGCCGGGCTCGACATGGGCACGCGGGCGATGGATCCGGACGACGCCCGGCTCGCGCCTGTCAAAGAGAACCGTGCCCGCGGAATCGCCGCAGTGCTACCGGACGCGCGGCTGGTGACGGTCTATCAGGTCCATGGTTCAGATTGCGTGATCGCGGATGATTGGAGCGAGACCGGTCGGCCCCGCGCCGATGCGCTGGTAACCGATAAGCCGGGCGTTCTGCTCGGCATTTTGACCGCCGATTGTGCGCCGGTTCTGTTTGCTGACCTGCAGGCCGGGGTGATAGGCGCGGCCCATGCCGGATGGAAGGGCGCGGTGGCCGGGGTGACCGATGCCACTATCGCTGCGATGGAGCGGCTTGGTGCGAAACGGGCGAATATCGCCGCCGCCATCGGACCGTGCATCGCGCAGTCAAGTTATGAAGTCGACACGGGCTTCCGCAACCAATTTCTTACCCAGGGCCCCGAAAACGGCCGGTTCTTCGCAACTGGCAGGCCAAACCATTTCCAGTTCGACCTCGAACATTATGTCGCCCACCGCCTCGAAGCAGCAGGAATCGGTATGGTCGAACGGCTCAGTCTCGATACCTATGCCGACGCGACCCGGTTCTTTTCCTATCGCCGCGCCACCCATCGCGCGGAACCCGATTACGGTCGTCAAATCTCGCTGATCGGGCTTGGCTGATTGCGGTTTCGCTGTCCGCAACAGCCATGCACAAATTGGCGGTTGGCAGCGCAAGCCTTCGCGTCTATCAGGCCCCCCAAATCGACCGGGCAAGCTGCACTTGCAGCGCGCGGACGGTTCGCATAGGGGCTTCCTGAAGGCGAAAATTGAGGGGGTTGTTCCGGGTGCTTTGCCGCGCCAGAACGACCAGAACGACAGGATCGGTTCGACCATGGCACAAGAGGCGAGCATCGACACTGCGACCGTCATCGACGGCGAAGGTGTACGGCGGCGCGATTTCATCAACATTGCGGCGGTCAGTGCGGCCGGGGTCGGCGCGGTCGCGGTGGTCTATCCGCTGATCAGCCAGATGGCTCCTTCGGCCGACGTCCTGGCCGAAAGCTCGACCGAGGTCGATATTTCGGCCGTCAAGCCCGGCCAGGCGATCAAGGCTGTGTTCCGCAAGCAGCCGGTGTTCATCCGCAATCTGACCGACAAGGAAATCGAAAAGATCCAGGCGGTCGATAACGATGCTGAAGAGTTCGCCAAGCTCAAAGACCCGCAGAAACTGACTGAGCGGACCAAGGAAGGCAAGACCAACTGGCTGATCACCATGGGGGTCTGCACCCACCTCGGCTGCATCCCGCAAGGGGCAGCAGCGGGCGAACTGAAGGGTGATTTTGGCGGCTATTTCTGCCCCTGCCACGGTTCGCACTATGATACCGCCGCGCGAATCCGCAAGGGTCCGGCTCCTCGGAATCTGGAGGTTCCAGAGTACGAATTCGCCTCCGACACTGTCGTCAAGATCGGCTGAGGTACCAGAACATGAGCTTTCCCTGGGCAAACGATTACAAGCCGAGCCACCCCTTCATGGTGTGGATGGACGAGAAGCTGCCGCTTCCGCGCCTTGTCTACAATGCGGTTGGCGGCGGCTATGAAGTGCCGCGCAACCTCAACTATTTCTGGAACTTCGGGTTTCTGGCCGGTCTGTGCCTGATCATCCAGATCGTTTCCGGAGTGGTGCTGGCGATGCATTACGGCGGCAACACCGCTGTCGCTTTCGATTCGACCGAGCACATCATGCGCGATGTCAACTGGGGCTGGATGCTGCGCTATGGGCATGCCAACGGTGCGGCGGCGTTCTTTGCAGTGATCTATCTGCATATCTTCCGCGGGTTCTATTACGGTTCGTACAAGGCCCCGCGTGAGATGATCTGGCTGCTCGGCGTGGTGATCTTCCTGCTGATGATGGCCACCGCCTTCATGGGTTATGTCCTGCCGTGGGGCCAGATGTCCTATTGGGCGGCGCAGGTGATTACCGGACTGTTCAGTTCGATCCCGCTGATCGGCGATCCGCTGAAGGAATGGCTGCTGGGCGGGTTCGCACCGGGTAATGCCACACTCAACCGCTTCTTCTCGCTCCACTTCCTGCTGCCGTTCGTGATCCTGGGCGTGGTGATCCTGCACATCTGGGCGCTGCACATCCCGGGGTCTTCAAACCCGACCGGGGTTGAGGTGAAGAGCGAAAGCGATACCGTGCCGTTCTATCCCTACTACGTCGGCAAGGACGGCTGGACCGTCGGCCTGTTCATGGTGATCTTCGGCCTGATCGTGTTCTTCGCGCCGAACGCGCTGGGCCACCCTGATAACTATATCCCCGCCAACCCGATGCAGACCCCGGCGCATATCGTGCCCGAATGGTATTTCTGGCCGTTCTACGCGATCCTGCGCAGCTTCACGCAAAGCTTCCTGATCTTTGATGCCAAGCTGCTGGGCGTGATTGCGATGTTCGCTTCGATCCTGATCTGGTTCTTCCTGCCATGGCTGGACAAGTCGCCCGTTCGTTCGGCATCGTATCGTCCGCTTTATCGCAAGTTCTTCTGGGTCCTGGTGATCGACGTGCTGATTCTCGGTTACCTTGGCAGCGCTCCGGCTGAACAGCCCTATTTGCTGATCTCGCAACTGGCGACCTTGTATTACTTCCTGCACTTCCTGGTGATCGTGCCGATCGTTTCGTCGATCGAACGGCCCGAACCGCTACCGTTCTCGATCACTGAAAGTGTGCTCGGAAACGACAGCGCGGCCACGCTGGAAGCCAAGGGCTAGGCCCGGGACAGACGGAAAGAGAGACCTATGATCCGCATCATCTCCATCCTTGCCGGCCTGTTTTTCGCAGCGGCCGTGCTATGGTCGCTGCTCTGGGACACGATCCAGCTGAGCAAGGACGGCCTGCCGCACACTGCGTCGACAGACTTTGGCGAGCATCCCAAAAAGCTGCATCTGGCCAGTGACGGGGTGTTCGGCAAGTTTGACGAAGCGCAGTTGCAACGCGGCCTTGCTGTCTATCAGGGCGTTTGCGCCTCGTGTCACTCGATCCAGCAGGTGTCTTACCGCAGCCTGGCCGCATTGGGGTATAACGAGGCCGAAGTGAAAGCGATTGCCGCCAAAGCGACGATTGCCGCAAAAGATCCACTGACCGGAGAGGTCAAGGATCGTCCGGGCCTGCCGACCGACAAGTTCCCCGCGGTGGTCTATGCCGGGGTCGGCAATCCGCCTGATTTGTCCCTGATGACCAAAGCGCGGCACGGTGGTGCGCCTTATGTCTATTCGCTGCTGACCGGCTATGAGACGAAACAGCCAGCCGAACTGCTCAAGAAATACCCGGATTCAAAAACCGGCGAAAACATGCACTACAACCCCTATTTCGCGAACCTCAACATCGCGATGGCCCCGCCGCTCGCCTCGGATGATCTGGTGACCTATTCTGACGGGACCAAGGCAACCCGGGACCAGATGGCCAAGGATGTCGCCGCGTTTCTGGTCTGGACTGCCGAGCCAGAGCTGGAAAAGCGCCATCAGGTCGGTTTCATCTGGGTGCTGTTCATGCTGTTCGCGACGGTGCTGGGCTATATGAGCTACCGAAACATCTGGGCTGACAAGAAGGGCCACTGATTCTGAAGTCCGGCACCGCAATCGGTGCAGGTGGTCCCAGCGGATTGACCGCGCCGTATCGCTGACGCATAGGGCGCTAACCGGGCTGCTTGGCCACGCGGGTATAGCTTAGTGGTAAAGCACCAGCCTTCCAAGCTGGCTATGCGGGTTCGATTCCCGCTACCCGCTCCAAGCCCCGGGC
>CALMBN010000032.1 GCA_937860195.1 uncultured Novosphingobium sp. | reverse complement strand
ATGCCCGGCGCAGTGTCTCGACTACGCTCGACACGAACGGATGAAGGATAAACAAAGATGACCATCGCATGCGTTTGTGTCGGTTCACCCGCCAGTCTCGATACCTTGCTTCCCGCCACCGTGCCTGATCCTGGTCAGCCAAAAGCTGGAGAGATCAGAGTCAAACTGCAAGCCAGTTCGCTGAATTTCCATGATTTCGCTGTTGTTTGCGGCATGATCCCGGCTGCGGCCGGGCGGATTCCGATGTCCGACGGGGCAGGCGTGGTTGAGGCGGTCGGCGATGGGGTGACCCAGTTCAAGGTCGGCGATTTGGTCACCTCGATCTTCTTCCCCGAATGGATCGACGGCGCCCCGCCCGCCACCGCATTCACTGGGGTGCCGGGTGACGGAATCGATGGCTATGCCCGCGAAGCCGTGGTCACTCCGCAGCACTGGTTCACCCATGCCCCAACGGGCTATACCGCTGCAGAAGCAGCTACCCTCACCTGTGCAGGCCTTACTGCCTGGCGCGCGCTGTTTGTTGATGGGTGCGTCAAGCCGGGCTCGACCGTACTGGTCCAGGGCAGCGGCGGGGTATCGGTCTTCGCGCTGCAATTCGCCAAGGCTGCTGGTGCACGCGTGATCGCCACGTCTTCGTCCGATGCCAAGCTGGAACGGCTGAAAGCGCTCGGTGCGGATGAACTGATCAACTACAAGGAGACTTCCGCCTGGGGAGCGAAAGCGATGGAGTTGACCGGCGGCACCGGGGTGGACTGTGTGGTCGAAATTGGCGGCGCGGGCACGCTCGACCAGTCGATGATGGCGACCCGGGTTGGCGGCCATGTCGCGCTGATCGGCGTGCTGGCTGGCTTTGCTGGTCCTATTCAGACCGCGCTGCTGATGGCCAAAAACTTGCGGGTCCAAGGCCTGACCGTGGGCAGCCGCGCCCAGCAACTGGCGATGATCGCCGGGATCGAGGCAAACGGAATCAAGCCTGTGATCTCAGACCACTTCCCGCTCGCGAACCTCGCCGATGCTTTTCGCCATCAGGCCGCCAACGCGCACTTCGGCAAGATCGTGGTGGATATCTAGAGCAACGATTGGGAAATATGAATCACCTTCCCTCCAAGCCCGTCTTTCCTG
>CALMBN010000031.1 GCA_937860195.1 uncultured Novosphingobium sp. | reverse complement strand
GTTGGCGGGTTCATGCACATAGTCCTCAACCACAACCTGCAGGCCCAGCCGGGCGTGCCAGAAGGTCGAGATCACGAACAGCGCAAGGAATATGGAGGAAAGCGGCTTGGTCGCCCATTTCATAACCTCGGCATATTCAAAGCCCGGCAGGGTCACCAGGCTAAACGCCAGCCACAGCCCCAGGAACAGGTTGCCGATCGCGGTATAGCGTTGCAGCAGCCAGTGCTTGCTACCCGAATGCGCCGAGCCGGTGCCGCGCACCAGGCCGATCGAGGTTCCGTTGCCCATCGTCTGCGTCCCCTATTTCAGCACTATCGCGGCCCAGGTCAGCACCGTCGCGGCCAAAGCGGCCAGCGGAGTGAAGACCGACCAGGCGGCGTTGCGGGTCAGTTCATATCCGGCCCCGATATCGAGCACGAAGTGGCGGATGCCAGAGGCCATATGCGTGAAGAACGCCCAGCTGAGGCCGATCAGCACCACCTTGCCATACCAGGCCGCGGCGTGGGCGCTGAACGCGGCATAGGCCTGCGGGCCACCGGCCAGCGAAGCGAGCCAGTAGATCAGCACGCCAAGACCGACCAGCGCCATCCCGTCTCCGGTGACACGGTGAAGGATCGAGACCAGCATCGCCGGTCCCCAACGCCACACCTGAATGTGTGGTGCAATCGGGCGGTTCTTGGTAGCTGCCATCTGGGCCGGTTCCCCTTGGGTTGATTGGCGGCGAGCGAGCGCCCCGTTACGCCCTTCCCCATAATCAAAACGAGAGGCTGTGCAAGCGGGGTTGGCGGTTTTGCCGCATGCCCTTAGAGGATGGCGTATGACCAAGCTTACCGCTCTCGTTACCGGCTCCTCTCGCGGGATTGGTGCAGCGATCGCTTCGGCACTCCGTGAGCGCGGGGTGCGGGTGATCGGGCATGCCACCAGCGCAACCGATGCCGAAACCATCGCTGCCGACCTGACCGACCCAACCGCGCCCTCGGCGATCTGGGAGGAAGCGCTGGCGCGTTCGGCCCACGGGCGGATCGATCTGCTGGTCAACAATGCCGGTCAGTTCAGCGCCAATCCAATCAGCCTCAGCGACATCCAATGGCTTGATAATTGGGAAGATACGCTACGGATCAATCTGACCGCTGCCGCAGAGCTCTCTCGTCATGCCGTGAAACACTGGCAGGATGAGCAACGCAGCGGACGGATTGTCCACATCGCCAGCCGCGCTGCCTATCGCGGCGATTCGCCCGAGCATTGGCACTATGCCGCCGCCAAGGCCGGGATGATCGGCCTGCACAAGACCATCGCTCGCCACTATGCCCGCGATGGAATCATGAGTTATGCAATCTGCCCGGGGTTTACTGATACGGCGATGGCCGGGGATTACCTCGCCAGCCGGGGCGGCGCGGGGCTGCTCGCCGATATCCCGCTCGGCCGGGTCGCGACACCGGATGAAATCGCCAGCATGGCGGTCTATTGCGGGCTCGATGCGCCCGAAAGCATGACCGGCGCGGTGCTTGATGCCAATGGAGCCTCCTATGTTCGCTAGAACCGCTGTTGCCGCCCTTGCCCTGCTAACGCTCGGCACGGTTGAGCCGGCCAAGCGCACTGCCGCCAGCACCGACATCGCCGGAGCCTGCGGCACCCGCGATGGCTGGTCCGATCCCGCCCCGCCCGCGCACATCCATGGCAACAGCTGGTTTGTCGGCACCTGCGGGATCACCGTCATGTTGATCGAAACCAGGGCCGGGCTGGTGCTGATCGATACCGGGCCAGAAGATGCTGCGCCGCATGTTTTGGCAAATATCAAGGCGTTGGGCTTCGATCCAAAAGCGATCAAGTGGCTGCTGATGACGCATGAGCATTTCGATCATGTCGGCGGGATGTCGGCTATTCAAAAAGTCACCGGAGCCAGGCTGCTGGTCAGCCCCGGCGCGGCCAAGGCGATGCAAACCGGCAAGGCCGATCCCGAAGACCCGCAGGCCGCGCTGCTGGCCAGATACCCGATGTCCCCGGCCCGCGTAGACCGGGTGTTACGCAGCGGCGGATCGCTGACCCTTGGCGGCACCCGCTTCACCATGCACGCAAACCCCACCCATTCGCCCGGATCGGCCAGTTGGACCTGGCAAAGCTGCGAGGGCGGCAAGTGCCTGGCCATTGCCTATGCTGACAGCATCAGCACAATCTCTTCCGATGACTATCACTTCACCCGGCACCCTGAGCGGGTCGAAGCGGCGCGCGCGGGCCTGCGCGTGATCGAAGCCTTGCCTTGTGATCTGCTGCTCACCCCGCATCCGGTCAGCAGCAATCTGCTGGATCGACTGTCCGGCAAGGCTCCGCTGGCTGGTCCGCGCGCCTGCATCGCCCATGCTGCAAACGGCAGCAATGGCTTGGCCAAGCGACTGGAACGTGAGGCTTCTGACAAATGAGCTGGAAACTGATCGCCTTTGCCCCGCGCGGGGTGATCGAGGCTGCCTTGCTGGCGCACGAGGACGCGCACGATTGGGATCCGGAGATTGTCATTTCCGGCAGCGAGGTGGCCGAGGACCGCCCCAATGACTGGCAGCTCGAAGCCTGGATAGACCGCCCGCCGATCCGCCGTGACAAAGCCGCAATCGCAGCGCTGTTTGGAAAACGCGCGCCAAATCTGCTGGTCGAGAAATTGCCCGATATCGATTGGCTGACCCATAGCCAGCAAGGTTTGGAGCCGATCCGTGCAGGGCGTTTCTACGTCCACACCCCCGAACATCCGCCATTGGATCAACGCGGCGTTCGCGATCTCGTGGTCCCGGCCAGCCAGGCATTTGGCACCGGCCAGCACGCCACCACCGCCGGTTGCCTTGAGATGCTGGGCGAAATGAAAGCGCGTGGGCTTGTGGTGCGCAACTGCGCCGATATCGGCACCGGGACCGGCCTGCTGGCCTTCGCCGCGCTGCATCTGTGGCCGCGCGCGCTGACGACCGCGAGCGATATCGACGCGGTCTGCGTCGATGTGGTGGTGGAAAATGCCGCGGCCAACGCCGTGCCGATCGGCGCGCGGCCCGGCGAACTGACCATGCTGGTCGCCGACGGGATGGATCACCCGCTGCTCGAGGCGCGCGGCCCTTACGATCTGATTGTCGCCAACATCCTCGCCGGGCCGTTGATCGGTCTGGCCCCGCACTTTGCCAAATCACTGGTGCCGGGTGGACACCTGCTGCTGGCCGGACTGCTTGAAACGCAGGAAGCCCAGGTCCGCCGCGCCTGCCGCCGCGCCGGCTTGCGGATCGCAGAGCGCATGGTCAACGGTGACTGGTCGATCCTGTGGCTGCGCAAGCGGGTATTGGCACACTGATGAACCTGCGCGACTTTCTGATTCTGGTGGCGATCTGTCTGGCCTGGGCGGCCAACAACATCATCAGCAAGCTGGTGGTCAGCACCTGGCATGTCCCGCCGCTGATGTACGGCGCATTGCGGTTCGGGATCGTGATGCTCGCCACTTTACCCTGGTTGCTGCCGATGCCACGGCCGGGCTGGCGGATTGTGATCGTCGGACTACTGATGGGCGGCGGCACCTTCGCGCTGCTGTTCGTCGGCTTGCAGACCGTCACGCCGTCTGAGGCCGCAGTGGTCAGCCAGGCTGGAGTGCCAATCACCACATTGCTTTCAATCTTCTTGCTGAGCGAGCGGGTTCACTGGCGCCGCGCTTTGGGGATCACCTTGACTCTCGTCGGGGTGCTGGTGGTCGTTTGGCAGCCTGGTTTTGCCATTTCGGCAGGAATGCTGCTGGTTCTTGCCGCCGCGTGTTGCGGTTCACTTGGCGCTGTATTGATGAAGCAAATGGATGTCATTGCCCCGTTGCGGTTTCAGGCCTGGGTCGGGTTGACCGGATTTGCCGTCCTGACGCCGCTGACCTTTGGTTTGGACCGGGCGGAGTGGCATTTCGCAGTGGACGCAGGCTGGCCATTTCTGGCGGCACTGCTGTATACTGCGCTGATCGTTTCGGTCATGGCGCATACCGCCTATTACCTGCTGATTCAGCGCTATGAAGCCAACTTGCTTGCACCGCTGACGCTGATCACTCCGCTCGCGACGATCGGTCTGGGAGTGGCGATCACAGGGGACCGGCTCGATTCCAAGATGATCATTGGAACGGCGATTGCGCTGATCGGCGTATTGATCGTCGCACTGCGCCGGACCAAGGCCCCAATCCCCGAGGCACAAGAGCGGTCCTGACAGTCAGACAGTCGCGCCGACGTCTTTTCCGGCCGTCTCCACATCGCCAGACCGCAAGTCTCGATCTGGCCACGGGCACAAATGCAGGTGCAGATGCTGGTTGGTGGGCAGCAAACCATTAACCCGATCTGCGTTATGGGGATCGACATGGCCTTGAAATCGTTTCCCTGCAATCAGCGCGGCGGCCGCCATTTCAATCGGCTACGCCTGGGTGTGCCTGCCTCGCTGGTGCTGACTCACGAGACCCGGTCATGCCTGATCGATGACATTTCATCGACCGGTGCCCGGCTGAGGATCAAGCGTCCACTCGCCGGACGACAGGCTGCCGAACTGGTGTTCCACGAGCTCCGCCTGTTCGCCTCGGTCATGTGGCTGCGGGATGGCGAGTGCGGGATCAGTTTCGATCGAGCGCTTGGCCCCGAAGACATGCAAGGCATGTTGTGGATCACCGAGAACCGGGAACTCTACGAGCGGATTTGCCAGACCGGCCACGCGATGGACTGGGCCGAGGGCTTGCGCGATTAGCCAGCTGCCCGGACTATTTCGGCCCAGGCTGCTTCGTCAATAACTTCGATCCCCAGTTCCTGCGCTTTCTTGAGCTTTGAACCAGCTCCCGGCCCTGCCACGACCAGATCGGTCTTGGCCGACACCGTCCCGGCTGAGCGTGCACCGAGCCGCTCTGCCTGAGCCTTTGCCTCATCGCGGCTCATCGTCTCGAGCGCGCCGGTGAACACCACGGTTTTGCCCGCAACCGCGCTGTCTTTGGTTTCGACGACATAGGCCGGCGGGGCAACTTCTGAGAGCAGGTCTTCCCAAACCACGACATTGTGCGGTTCGTGAAAGAAATCAGCCAGCGCTTTGACCACTGCGGGGCCGATGCCATCGATGAAGAGGAGTTCGGCAATAGCCTCATCTCCCCCTGCCCCGTTCGTGTCGAGCGCAGTCGAGACACCATCGCGCGGCATCTCGACTTCGCTCAATGCGAACGGAGAATGGTTTGAGTGTGCCAATTCCGCCACCGCGCGCAGCCGCTCCAGCGTTTCAAATCGCTTGAGAAGATCGCGCGCAGTCACCGCGCCGACGTGCCGTATTCCAAGGCCGAACAGCAGCCGCGCCGCATCGGGCGCGCGTTTGGCCTCGATCGCGGCGAGCAGGTTTTCGACCGACTTTTCCTTCCAGCCTTCACGCTCCAGAATGGCGCTGCGCCGCGCCTTCAGCCGAAAAATGTCGGCGGGACTTTCCAGCCAGCCGAGCACAAAGAATTCGTCAATGGTCTTTTCCCCCAGCCCTTCGATATCGAGCGCGGCGCGGCTGACGAAGTGTTTGAGCCGTTCGGTCCGCTGGGCCGGGCAGATCAACCCGCCGGTGCAGCGCACATCAACTTCGCCCTCTTCCGCGATGGCTTCCGATTGGCATTCGGGACAATGATCGGGAAACGCATAAGCAACCCGTTCGACGTCGCGGGTCAGGTTCTCGGCAATCTGCGGGATCACATCTCCTGCCCGCTGCACCACGACACGGTCGCCGGGGCGGACACCAAGCCGGGCGATTTCATCCCGGTTATGTAGCGTCACATTGGAGACGACAACGCCGCCAACCGTCACCGGCGTCAACCGTCCAACCGGCGTCAGCTTGCCGGTACGCCCCACCTGTATGTCGATGGCCTCCAGCGTCGTCTGTGCCTGCTCGGCGGCAAATTTATGTGCGATCGCCCAGCG
>CALMBN010000030.1 GCA_937860195.1 uncultured Novosphingobium sp. | reverse complement strand
ACCGACACGTAGTCGTTGACCTTGTCTCGCTTGACCGCCACCAAGAGAACGTCGAGGGTCTCTCGACCCTCGGCGCCTTCGTTGAGGACGACGTAGTCGAGCCGCACGTCGTTGATGTCGAAGGGAATGTACTGCTCCGCCTCCCAGCGGATCGACTCCGCCAGCTCATCGGCGGAGACCGCCGGCACCTGGATCTTCTTGATGATCACCGAGTGTCCGGACAGGGAGGTCGCGTAGCTCGGGTTCTTGGTGCCGGTCTGCTCGTTCAGACGATTGATGGCGTCGACCACGAGGGAGGAGTCCATGATCGACCCGTCGACGATCGCCTCCGGCGACAGGGGTTCGAACCCGAGGTGCACGAGTTGGTACTCGCCCCTTCGGCGTTCCTTCAGCTCGATCAGCTTGATGCCGCTGCTGCCGATATCCAGCCCGACGACAGACTTGGGTCGCGCAAAGAGCACGAGTGGTTACCCCCAGGAAATGCTCATAGCCATCGAAGTTTGGCCGTCATTCCTTAAAGCTTTTCTGGAGCGTAGCAGGCGACCCCTGGAGGGTCAAGGATGAGAATCACAGGGCAAAAAGGCTTGCCGGGGTATAGAACTGGTCCTATACTTGGGGGCTCCGCCCGGAGGCGGCCGCAAGGCAACACCTCTTCCATCTTTCTCGTCGTCGGAGTGATTTGTCATGGCGAAGTCCTGCGATCTCTGTCAGCGCGGCACCATCACCGGCCGGCAGCTCAGCCACGCGCACAACGTCACCTCGCGCACCATGGAGCCCAACCTGCAGCGAGTGCGAGCCCTGATCGGCGGCACCGTCGCCCGCCGCGTCTTCAACGGCCGTGTCGGCATCGGTTATCTGGCCGCCATCGTCGCCGCCTCCAATGCCGGAGGCTCGGGCAGCGTCGTCGGCGACACCACCACCACCATGATGTGGATCGACGGCGTCAGCCCGATCGTGGTGCTGGACGCCTACGTCGCGGCGATCGTCGCCCTGGTGGTCTGCGGCATCCCCGCGGCCCGGCAGCAGCACGCGTATTCCCCGATCATCAAGGACGCGAAGGTCGAGGGGCGCGTCGACTGGGCGCGCATCGTGATCGTCGGCATCATCCTCGCCTCGGCGATCGCGGCGGCTATCGCGGCGCGGCGATCTCCGACTTCGCGCAATGCGGCTCCGCCGTTTAACACCATTGCCCGGATCGCGGCTGGCTTTTCGCCGCGCGGGTTGTCATCGGTAACGATCCCGATGTCGGCCTGCTCCGCAACGATCCGCCCCATCGGTTCGCGCTTGCCGGGGTCACGGTCACCGCCGGCCCCGAACACCACGATCAGCTTGCCCGAGCAATGCGGACGCAACGCTGCAATCGCGGCTTCCAGCGCATCGGGAGTATGGGCATAGTCAACATAGATCGGCGCGCCAGAGCGGGCAATTGCCGCGCGCTCCAGCCGCCCACGGACCGGTTGCAGCCGCGCAAGGGCATCAAATACCTGCCCAGCCTCACCCCCGGTTGCCAGCACCAGCCCGGCCGAAACCAGCGCATTGGCAGCCTGATAGGCGCCGATCAGCGGCAGGTTCAAGGTGTGCCGCTGGCCGGCGCATTCGATTTCCAGGACCTGCCCCAGCTGGCCCGGAACGCGGGCAAGCAGACGGATTCCATTCTCATCCGCGCCCTCGCCCACACCCAGCAAGCGCAGCCCGCGCCGCTGAACATGCTGTGCAGCCTTGCCGCTCCACTCGTCATCCATCCAGACCACACCGGTGCCATCGGCAGCGACCACTTCATCAAACAGCCGCATCTTGGCCGCGAAATAGTCGTCCATGTCACTATGGTAGTCGAGGTGATCGCGGCTGAGATTGGTGAAGGCCCCGGCCATGACCTTCAGCCCTTCGTTGCGGTACTGCGACAGGCCGTGACTGCTGGCTTCATAGGCGACATGAGTTACCCCCTCGCGAGCCAGCCCGCTCATATTGGCGAGGAAGGTAACGATGTCGGGGGTGGTGAGGCCGGTTGAAATGCTTTCATCCGCCGTGGTTACTCCCAGCGTTCCGATCGATGCGGCGCGGTGGCCGGTCATCCGCCAGATCTGCCGGGTCATTTCGACGCAAGACGTTTTGCCGTTGGTCCCCGTTACTGCAACCAGCGTTTCAGGGACCGGCCTGAAAAACCCGGCGGCGATCCGTGCGAAAGCGCGACGCGGGTTGGCATCGGCGATATGGACCGCGCCTTCAACCTTGGCCTCAGGCCGGGCGACGACCGCTACCGCCCCGGCAGTGACAGCGGCGGGAATGAAATCCTCCCCGTTGACCACAGCACCCCGAAATGCCCCGAACACCGTACCGGGAGCAACTTTCCGATTGTCGATGGCAAAACCGGTCACCCGGGCGTCGCAAGGGCTGGCCAGTGCAATTCCTGCTCGGTCGGCCAGCGTGTCCAGCCTCATTCCTTGCCCTTTTTGCCCACCAATGGCGCAAGGTCGCTGATGTCCACGTCACGGGTTGCGTCGGGCATGATCCCAAGTAGCGGGCCAATCCGCGGAACCAGCCGACCCACGACCGGTGCAGCGTTGAAAGCCGCGGTTCGCTGGCCAGAGGTTGCGGCGGTTCCCTGCGGCTCGTCGAGCATGATGATCACTACGTATCGCGGGCGATCCATCGGAAAAGCCGCGGCAAATGTCGCGACCAGGGAACTTTCGCGGTACCCGCCAACCCCCGGCTTTTCGGCCGATCCGGTCTTTCCGCCGACCCGGTAGCCCACGGCATTGGCATTTCGCCCGGTGCCAAGTTCGACGATCATTCGCAGCAATTGCCGCATCCGCGCGCTGGTGCTGGCCTTGAACACGCGCTGGCCGGGAACGATTTGGCCGGGTTCGACCTTGACCAGCGTTGCCGGTCGCCAGACCCCGCCGTTGACCAGCGCGGCATAGGCCTGGGCCAGATGCAACGGAGTCACTGCAATGCCATGACCGTATGATACCGTCATGGTGGTGATCCGCGACCATTCACCCTTGGGCCAAAGCGGAAAGCCGCGCGCGGGCAGCTCGATCCGCGCCCGCTGGTCCATCCCCAGTGCCCGCATGGTCTGGTTCAATCGCACTCCGCCAAGTTGGTCGCCGATCTGGGCAGTGACGATGTTGGAGGAGTGGATCAGGGCTTCTGGAACATTGAGCGAAGCACCCAGTGCGTGGCTATCCTTGATCTCAAATCCGCCAATCTTCAGCGCCCGGTTCGATTGAAAACGGTGCCCCAGGTCAGTTACCACCCCGGCGTCAATCGCCGCTGCGATCGTGATTGGCTTGAAGGTCGAGCCAAGCTCGTAAACCTGGTTGGTCACCCGGTTGAAGATGAAGCCTTCCCCGGCACGGTCGATCAGGTTGGGATTGAACGAGGGCAGCGAGGCTAGCGCCACGACTTCGCCGGTTTCGACATCGAGCACGATTCCGGCAGCGCCCTTGGCGTTGGATTCGGTCATCCCGCGCATCAGTTCGTCTTCAAGCGCGCCTTGGACGCGCGTGTCGATCGACAATGCTGCGGGCGTGCCGCGCTGCGCAGGATCGGTCAGCCGGTCATTGAAGACCTGCTCCATCCCGACATGGCCTTGCCCATCAGCCCCGACAAAGCCGAGCACGTGCGCGCCCATTGACCCCTGCGGATAGAACCGCTCGGTCTCACGCGGGAATTCCAGCGCAGGTTCGCCCAGATTGTGGATCCGGTTAGCGTCCTCGGGCAGGATCCGGCGGCGCAGATAACCGGGCCTGCCTTCCGCCAGTCGCGCAGCCAGCGCGTTCACTTCCAGATCCGGAAAAATCCGCACCAGGCTTTCGGCCACTTCACGCGGGGTCCGGACCAGCGGTGGGCCGTCCCCACCCAATGCTGCGGGATTGTACCACAGCGAATAGGCCGGAAAGGCGCGAGCCAGCGGCACGCCGTGACGGTCCACGATATCACCCCGTTCGGGCAAGAGCGCGGTGCCGAATTGTTGTTGGGCCGGAGCCGGCTCAAACAGGCCGAGGAATGCAATCCGGGTCAGCGCTGCGGATGCGACGAGGCCAAAGCCAGCGACCACCCACAGCACGCGCCATTTGGCCACCAGCAAGCTGCGCGCGCGAACGTTGACCAGCGCGCCGCGGCCGGATGAGATTGCAGTCGAGACGGCGATTGCGGTCATTCCTGCAGCGCCGCCGCTTGCTCGACCGTTCCAAGTCGATCGCCGAGCGTAGCGGCGGTGGTCGGCTTGCGTTTGCCGCCCTTGGGTGGCTCGGCTGCCATCGCCTTGCCAGTCAGGGGATTGAGCATCTCGGTGGTATTGCCGCGCGGATCTTCGGCATGGGCAAACCGGATCGGACTGGGTGCATCTGCGGCGCGCGGCTTGCCCAATGCAGCAAGTTGACGCTCGCCTTCCAGATACTGCCCGGCGGCGGGGGCCTGATAGCCGAACTCAACCGCATTGAGACTGCGTAATTGCTGCTGGTTGGCGCGGGTTTCGAACTCGGTTTCGAGCAGCAGCTTATCCTGCTTGACTGCCAGAATCTGCCGTTCGGCCAAGCGAACCTGGCTTTTAACCGCATTGACCTTGAACGTCAGAACCACGGTCAGCACGAAGCAGAAAACGAGCAATCCAGCCCAGCGGATTGAACGCAACCTGTCGCGCGTCAGGTTCATGCCGCCCTCCTCTCGCGAGCCGGAGCGGTGGTGCGGACCGCAGCGCGCAAGGTGGCGGAACGGGAGCGGGGATTGCGGACCAGTTCAGCCCCGGTCGGCCGAACAGCTTTCCCGGCAGCAGTAAAAGTCGGGGCAAAAGCCGGGGCCCTGGCAGGCATGTGGCGCGAGGCATTGGCGAGCGCGCCGCTGGCATCGCGCAGGAATTGCTTTACGATCCGGTCTTCCAGGGAGTGGAAACTGACCACGGCGAGCCGCCCCCCGGGGGCGAGCAGCACTTCGGCGGCGGCGAGCCCGGAAATCAACTCTTCCAACTCGGCATTTACGTGGATCCGGATTGCCTGAAAACTGCGGGTCGCTGGGTCTTTTGGCGCGCCAGGCCGGTGACCAAGCGCTTTGCGCACCACATGCGCCAACTGACCCGTGGTTTCGAGCGGGCGGGCCGCGACAATCGCGCGGGCAACCCGGCGCGATTGGCGCTCCTCGCCGTATTCATAAAGCACGTCGGCGATTGTGCCTTCGGCGGCGGTGTTTAGGAATTCGGCGGCGCTTTCACCCGCTTGCCCCATTCGCATGTCGAGCGGGCCGTCGCTGGAGAATGCAAATCCGCGTTCCGCTTGATCGAGCTGCATCGAGGAGACCCCGATGTCCATCACCAGCCCATCGATCCGGGCGATCCCGGCTTCGGTCAAGGCGGCGACCATTTCGGAGAAGCGGCGCGGGTGGAGTACCAGCCGGGGTGGGTATTCTCTGGCTTCGCTCCAATCGCACCCACCACGGATCGCGTCGGGATCGCGATCAAAGGCGTGAACCAGAGCTCCGGCATCGAGCAGTCGGCGGCTATACCCTCCAGCGCCAAAGGTGGCATCGACAATAACCGCACCAGGGGCGGGCGCGAGCGCAGCGATCACCTCATCGAGCAGGACCGGGATATGGGGCGCGGGGCTCATTTGCGTCCCTTTGCGGTTGCAGCCTGCGCGGCAAGATCGAGGCAGGCCTCTTGCGCATCTTCCCAGCCCGAGCCCAACTGGGCGAGCTCAGCCGGATTCCAGATCGTGAACTGCTTGCCGCCGCCCTGAAAGAAAGCCGCGTCGCTTAGTCCGCCGAGGCGAAAATAGCGATCAGGCAGAATGAAACGGCCGCTGTCATCGAACGGCACTTTGGCAAATCCATAAAGTTGCTGGGCGCGTTCCTCGCGGTCGAAATCAAGGCCCCGCTCAAGCGCAACGTCCTCTTCGCGGTCGAGCTCGCTTTCGAATTCGTCGACCCGGCTGAGTCCGAACCCGGTCAGGCATTTCCAGCGCGGATGCTTGGCCAGACACAGGATCCGTTCGCCTTGGCCAGAGTCGCGGACCGCTTTGCGGAAGTCTGGCGGCAGCACAAAGCGGCCCTTTTCGCCAAGCAGCGAAAAGCCCTGACCACTGAATGTAACTGGCTTAACAGCCTCCACGCTTCGCCCCGCCTCAAACCGGGAACAACCCCGGACTCCGCCAAATGATCTCCACCCCAGCCGCGCGCCCTCGCGGCCAGCCCGCCCCTCTCAAAAGGGACTCGGCAATGGATTTCGATGTCGATGAAGCAGTCCAATAACCCTGCTTTTCTGGGGATGGAAGGTTTTTTTGCGGGAAATCACGGGATAACACATTAACTATATGATTTTAGGCTATTTGATTCGAGCTCGTGGTGCACGAAAAGCGTTGTATTCTTGATTTGTTCTATACGAAAATCAAGTACTTATGGAATGCGCTTGAGACTCTTGGCTAACTTTCCCGCAATTTCCCGCACTGGAGTCTGCTCAGCGCACAGCAAAGGCCGCGTCGAGCAGCCCGCCAAAGGCCTTGGCGCGGGCGCGGGCCGGATCGTCACGATCCAGCACTGCCGCATCGGCCAACGCGATCACGCGCCCCTGCCCCACCTGGCAAAACACCGCGAGGCCGTCTGCCCAAAGCTTGCACCTGGCTTGGCCGATCGAACCGTTTTGCCCCAGAATGACAAAATGCCCCGGCAGATTGACCGGCACCGCCAAGCCCATCACATCACGGCTGGCCTCGCCCAACTCCTGCCCATCGGCGATCCGCAGTTCCAGCCCCCACCGAGCCAGAATTGGCGAAAGCAGTACCACTGCCTGCGGACGGCGCGGATCGCTGAGCGAATAGGCGGAGTCTTCGGTCAAGGCCGGATCGGCCAGCAACAACAGTTGCCCCCCGCCCTGCACCCAGGCATCCAGCGCGACATTCTCTAGTGGCGCGAGCACCCTCGGCTGGGCAATCACCAGCCGCCGGACCCGGCCCAGCGAAACATCGCTCAGCACATCAATCGGCTCGATCTTGCCGTGCCTGGCCAGTTCAGCCCGCGCCCAGTGCTGCGGCACATTGGCATCAAGGGCTGCGGTCAAGTCGGGGTTGTCGGACCACATGATTGGCAATGTGGTAAACAGCCCGATCGGTTTGTCATTGATGACCTGGCGGGTGGAGCTCCACCAGCCGATCCCCAAAATCGTCAGCAGGACCAGCGCGAGCAAGACCCGCGCAGGCCGCAGTTTAGCGCGGGGCATTCGCCGGTGAAGTGGTATTGACTGGCACTTCACTCGGCAATGCCGACGGGACTACGCCGATGTCTGCCAGAGGATCGGTATTGGCGGTCGAATCGCTGGCGGTGGATTGCGCCGTCGGCTTTGGCCCGAACCCTTCGGTCATCCGGGCCCGATCGTTGATGATATTGGCGAGACCGACCACCAGCATCACAGCAGCCAGGCCGAAAAGCCCGGATTGTACGCGTTGCACTGCTTGCCCGCGCAGCTCGCGCGCCGAAGGCGGCACGAAATGCTGCGGACCGGATAGTGGAGGTATGACCCTGCGTGGCGGTTGACTTGCCATCTGGGAGATAGTGTAGCCGATCAGGCGAGCCAAGGGAAGACTGGCAAACCCTTGGATTTGAGCCATTCAGCGTTGTAGAGGCTGGAGAGGTAGCGGAATCCGGTGTCACACAGAATCGTCGCGACACGCGGGTTTTCGCGGCCCTCCGCCACTAATTTCCGGCCTAAAGCGATGGCCCCCGCAACGTTGATCCCGGACGATAGCCCCAGGCATAGCCCTTCTTCAGCGAGCAGTCGTTCGACCCATACCAGGCCTTCTTCGTCAGAAATACGGAACTGGGTGTCGATTGGCGCGCCTTCGAGGTTGGCGGTGATCCGGCCCTGCCCGATCCCCTCGGCAACGGACGTCCCCTCAGCTTTCAATTCGCCATTGGCATAGTAATTGTAGAGCGCCGCGCCGTGCGGATCGGTCAGCGCAATCTGAACGGTCTGGTCGAACGCTTTGAGGCCCAGCCCGACCCCGGCGATCGTCCCGCCGGTTCCGGCGGCGCAGGTAAACCCATCGATCCGGCCCTCCATCTGCTCCCAGATTTCCGGGCCGGTGGTGGTCTCGTGGGCCAGCGGGTTGGCCGGGTTGGCGAACTGGTTCACATAGAACGCGCCGGTCTCGCGGCCGATGCGCTCGGCCATGTCCTGATAGTACTCCGGATGGCCCTTGCCGACGTCCGAGCGGGTCAGGATAACTTCGGCGCCGAGCGCCTTGAGATGAAAGATCTTTTCCTGCGCCATCTTGTCGGGCACGACGATGATCAGGCGCAGGCCCAGTTGCGCCGCGACCAGGGCCAGGCCCAGGCCCGTATTGCAGGC
>CALMBN010000029.1 GCA_937860195.1 uncultured Novosphingobium sp. | reverse complement strand
GGGTCACTTGCCGCCGATGAAAATCGCGAAGACCTGCTGGTTGCCAGCTGCCTCGCCGCAGCCGCCCAGGGCGATACCAGCGCCTATTATGATCTGGGGGTCGCTTATTCGACCGGCAGTCACGGGGTGGATTGCGATCTTATTGAGGCGCACAAATGGTTCAATCTGGCCGCCGTTGCCGGGCACGCCGAAGCTGCGATGTGCCGCGCAGACATTTCCGACGAAATGACCGCCCGCGAAGTGGCTGAGGCGCAGCGCCGCGCCCGCGAATGGCTCAGCGCGTCGATCCGCCGCGCGGCGTGATTTGTCTAGAGTGCCAATCACCTCCACGATTGACTAGCAACACCGGCCGTCAGGCAGACACAGAACCCTTCTTGAATGGTGTGCGCGCAGCCAGATAGTTCTGATCCCGCGCTATACCCGCCCGCTCCCGCTCCAGAAAATCCGCGACCGCTTCACGGAACCCTGAGTGGGCGATGTAGTGGGCGGACCAGGTCTGGACGGGTTCATAGCCGCGCGCCATCTTGTGCCCGCCTTGGGCCCCGGCCTCTACCCGCGACAGTCCCAAAGCAATCGCCAGATCGATCGCCTGATAATAGCACAGCTCAAAGTGCAGGAACGGCTTGTCCTCAAGCGCGCCCCAGTAGCGGCCATAAAGCACTTCCGAGCCGATGAAATTCAGCGCTCCCGCAATCGGCTGCCCCTCACGATAGGCCAGGATCAGCGCGATCCGGTCCCCCATCCGCTCGCCCAGCAGGCTGAAGGCCGCCCGCGTCAGATAGGGCTGCCCCCATTTGCGCGCGCCGGTATCCTGGTAGAACGCCCAGAACGCGTCCCATTCAGCTTCGCCAATCGCCCCGCCAATCAAAACCTTGATTTCGATCCCTGCTTGCGCTGCTGCACGTTCCTTGCGCAGGTCCTTGCGTTTGCGCGAGGATAGCTGGGCGAGGAAATCGTCAAAGCTGGCATAGCCCTTGTTCTGCCAATGAAACTGGATGTCGCTTCGCAGCAGCCACCCGGCCCGCTCGAACAAAGGCAATTGCTCTGGCGCGATAAAGGTCGCGTGGGCCGATGACAGGCCGTTGTCAGCGCAAACCTGTTCGGCGGCGCGCAGCAACGGCAAGGCCAGCGCTTCGTCAGCCAGCAGCAGCCGCGGGCCCGTGGCGGGGGTGAACGGTGCGGCGATCTGCAGCTTGGGGTAATAGGCCCCGCCTGCCCGGTGCCAGGCATCGGCCCAGGCGTGATCAAACACATATTCGCCCTGGCTGTGACCCTTCAGATAGGCCGGAAGTGCAGCGATAATCTGCCCGGTATCGTCGGCAATCGTGACTGGCGAGGGCGACCAGCCGGTGCCGGGACCAACTGAGCCCGAGTCTTCCAGCGCGGTCAGAAACGCATGGGACATGAAGGGATTGCCGCCCGTCAGCGCGTCCCACTGCGCTGCGGGCAGATCGCCAACCAAAGGAGCGATCCGCGCCTCGATCACGCCACGCCCGCGCCTTCGGCAATCGGCGCATCGGCGTGGGCCGCTGCCCGCTCCTGGTGTTCGGCGCTGCGCACGGTCCAAGTCAGGACCGGCAGCCCGCGCTGACGTTGCCCGGCGGCGAAGCGGCTGGGCAGGTCACGGATATCATAGGCGAGGAAGTCAGGTCGCGCCGCCCAGAGTGAAAGCCGGCGGCGGACCATCCCGATCAGAGTTTTGCTGTTTTCCTCGGTCACAACCAGCCCGCGTACGGTCAGCGGCGAGCGATCGGCAAACCAGCGCGACACACGTGGGTCGAAGCTCATGATCGCATGCGGACCGGCATAGCCTTCCAGCACCCGCCAGACCGCCTGACAGAGCGCGCCGACATGTTTGAAGCTGCCGTGCTTTGACTTGATCTCGATCAGCACAGGGACCCGCCCGGCGACCTCATCAAGCATCCGCTTGAGCGTGGGGATCCGATCCCCGCTGCCCGATAATTCGAGCCTGGCCAGCTCGTCGCTGCTGCGCTGGATAACCAGTCCGGTTTCGGACGTCAGCCGATCCAGCTCGAAATCGTGGAACACCATCGCCTGCCCGTCGCTGGAGCGCTGGACATCGCATTCAATCCCCATGCCCCGGTCTATCGCACCGCGAAACGCGGTCAGCGAATTTTCCGGCACGCCCGGACGGTGCAGCCCGCGGTGGGCATAGTGAACCGTACCCAGCCAACTGACTTTGGCCGGCTTCGGCGGCGGCGAACGCCAGCGATCAAGCAGGCCGAACAGCAACGATTGCATCCACTTCGACCGCTACACCAAGCGGCAGGCACGGCACGCCAACCGCACTGCGGGCGTGCTTTCCGGCATCGCCAAACACTTGGGCCATCAGTTCCGAAGCGCCATTGGCCACCTTGGGTTGGTCGGTGAAATCCGCGGCGGAATTGATGAACACGCCCAGCTTGACGACCCGCTCCACCCGGTCGAGCGAGCCGAGCGCGGCCTTCAGCTGCGCCAGGATCATCAGCCCGCAGGCCCGTGCGCCTTCGACGCCCTGTTCAAAGCTGAGGTCTTCGCCCAGCCGCCCTTTCAGCAGCTGGCCATCCACAATCGAAACCTGCCCTGAAACATGGGCGAGGCCGCCCGCGATCACCACCGGGACATAGGCAGCAACCGGCGCAGCGGGTTCGGGCAGGACAATGCCAAGTTCGGCGAGTTTTGCGTCAATGCTCATGGTCAGTCTTCCTGAATGCGCGAGAGCAGCCAGGGCAAGGCATGCTCCCAGGTGTCAATCCGGGCGTGGGCGTGGCCAGCCTCAAACCCGCAGGTAATATGCGGCGCCAAGGTTGGTTCACCACATAGGTGAAGGCGATCTATATGAGGAACCATTTCGGCCACCGATCCATGGTGCTGGGCCAGATCGTCGATGAACACCGCTTTGCTTGGCCGATATTCTTCCATGATCGCCTGCAGCGCCGGACCCTTGGGGCCTTGATTGGTGAACACCCGGGCATCGATCCCGTGGGCCAGCAATTGCTGCCGCCTTGGCTCATTATGGCGATCGGTCAGGTTGGTCAGGATCACCACGTCGGCATGGTCCTTCAACGTGTTGATCGCGCCAATCGCGCCCGCAATTGGCGTCTGCCGGTGCATCTCGCCATCAAAGAACCCGCCGAGCAACCGCCAGATTTCTTCCGGTGGAACCGGCTCGCCGGTGGCCTTGTCGCGGATCGCCTTGGAAAAATCGTTGCCGATCAGCTTGAACGAGACCGGCTGGGTTTCTTCCAGCCATTCCCCGAACGGCACGATCATGTGCAGCAGTACTTCGTCACAATCGCTGATAATCAGCGGCCTTGTCATCGATTCATAACCTCTCTCGTGCGGCCATCAGCTCGGCCGGATCGACCCCCAGATGGTCGGCCGCTGCCACCAGATCGGGCTCATACTGGCCCAGAAACTCAAGCACTGCGCCCAAGATCGCCGGATCACCCAGCCCGGCGCGCAGATCATCCGCGCCCAACCCGGTCAGTGCCAGCAACCGGTCCGCCCGCGCCTCATCACCCAGCACCCAGCCGAGCGCACCCAGCGCCAAGGCGAAGGGATCAGGAGCGGGGGATTTGGGCTCGCGAAGAATTGTCAGGCTCCGGGGTTCGGCGTAGGGCTGCGCTCATGGCAAAGCGCATCCTTGTTGTCGAGGACAACGACCTCAACCGCAAGCTGTTCTGCGACGTGCTGCGCAGTCAGGGCTATGCGATCGAACCCTGCGCCGACGGAATGCTGGCGCTCGAGGCTGCGCGGCAGTTCGTGCCCAACCTGATCATCATGGATATCCAGCTGCCCAACGTCTCCGGGCTCGACCTGATCGAAGCCGCCAAGAAGGACCCGGTACTGCGGACAATTCCAGTCCTCGCCGTCACCGCCTATGCCGGAAAGGGCGACGAAGAACGCATCCGCGACGCTGGCGCCGAGGGATATCTGGCCAAGCCGGTATCGATCGGCCCGTTCATGGCTGCGGTGCGGGGGCTGGTCGAAAAGGCCTCCGTCTGACATTCGCCTATTTTCCGCCCCATTCATCGGCCAAAGCGCCGCCAGACCCACCGGGAGCACTTGATACCATGGACCGCGCCGCAACTGCCGCAAAGATCGCCGAGCTGATCGCGCCCTTCAACAAGAAGGGCGTCGAGCTGACCGATGCCTCCACCTTTGCCGGGGATCTGGAATTTGACAGCCTGACGGTGATGGATTTCGTCGCCGAGATCGAAGACGCGTTCGATATCATCATCAGCATGAACGCGCAGGCCGAGATCGAGAATTACGGCCAGTTGATTGATGCTGTGGTGAAGCTGCAGGGCTAACGACAATCCGCCTACCCCGAGCTTGTCGAAGGGCTGGCCTTTCTTCGGCGACGTTGCAAAGAAGGACAGTCCTTCGACAAGTTCAGGACCGACGGGTAAGGGAATGACATGACCGACCTTTTTTCCAAATTCGACCCCCTGATCGAACAGCGCCGCGCGCTGCTTTCCACGGGGCTGACCGATCCGTTCAATCTGGTGATGGAGAAGGTGCTCTCCCCCACTGAGGCGGTTTGCAATGGCAAGCCGACGATCCTGCTCGGCACTTACAATTACATGGGGATGACCTTTGACCCCGATGTGATCGAGGCGGGCAAGCAGGCGCTTGACGATTTCGGCAGCGGCACGACCGGCAGCCGCGTGCTCAACGGCACCTATGCCGGGCACCGGCTGGTCGAGGATGCGCTGAAGGAATTCTACGCCATGGATCACGCCATGGTGTTTTCGACCGGCTATCAGGCCAATCTGGGGATCATCAGCACGATTGCGGGCAAGGGTGATTACATCGTGCTCGATATCGACAGTCACGCCTCGATCTGGGATGGATGCAAGCTGGGCGATGCCGAGGTTGTGCCGTTCAAGCACAACGATATCGAGGCGATGGACAAGCGGCTGGGGCGCATTCCCGAAGGCGCCGGGAAACTGGTAATCCTGGAAGGCGTCTATTCGATGCTCGGCGATATCGCTCCGCTAAAGGAGATGATCGCGGTCGCCAAAAAGCATGGCGCGATGGTGCTGGTCGACGAGGCGCACTCGATGGGCTTCATCGGTCCAAACGGGCGCGGGGTAGCCGAGGATCAGGGTTGCCTCGAGGATGTCGATTTCGTGATCGGCACATTCAGCAAAAGCGTCGGCACGGTTGGCGGCTTCTGCGTGTCGAACCACCCGAAGTTCGAGATCATGCGGCTGGTCTGCCGCCCCTATGTGTTTACCGCCAGCCTGCCACCAAGCGTGGTCCACACCGCCGCGACCTCGATCCGCAAGCTGATGCATGCCGGCAACAAGCGGGCGCACCTGTGGGAGAATTCGAAAATCCTCCACAAGGGGCTGCGCGATGCCGGGTTCAAGCTCGGTACCGAAACCCCGCAAAGCGCAATCATCGCGGTGATCATGCCCGATCTGGAACGCGGAGCGATGATGTGGGAGGCGCTGCTCCACGAAGGGCTCTACGTCAATCTTGCTCGCCCGCCTGCGACCCCGGCGAACATGACGCTGCTGCGCTGCTCGCTCTGCGCGGAGCACACTTCCGAGCAGGTTCAGACAATCATCGAAATGTTCAAGAGGGCTGGCAATGCGGTTGGGATCCTTGACTAGGTGGCTGCTCGCCGCCGCCCTTGCGCTGGCCGCAAGCGTCTCTCCGGCGATGGCGGCTGACGCGGTGAACCCCTATCCGCCCCCCGGCATGATGGAAAATGCCTGTGCGGCCAGCCGCGAGGGTCTGTGGGCGCTCGACGAGCGGGTGCTGAAGAGCGACTGGGCCTGGCAGTGCCGCTATGCCGAAGACAATGCCAGGGTCGATCCCGCCAACCCGCCGCAAGTGGTATTCATGGGGGATTCGATCACTGAAAACTGGGTCGGGCTCGATCCCGGCCTGTTCGGCAAGACCCGGCTCGGTCGCGGCCTGTCCGGCCAGACCAGCCCGCAGATGCTGGTCCGGTTCTGGCAGGACGTGATCGCGCTCCATCCCCGGATCGTCCACATCATGGCTGGGACCAACGATATTGCCGGCAACACCGGCCCGACCACGCCCGAGGCTTACAAGAACGCGATCCGCGCGATGGTTTCGCTGGCCAAGGCAAACGGGATCGTGGTGATCCTGGGCAGCATTCCGCCCGCTGACAGCTTCGGCTGGGCCACCCAGCACAAACCCGCGCCGTGGATTGCCGGTCTCAATGCCTGGCTCAAGGATTTCGCCAAGGCCGAGGGCTTGATCTACGCCGATTATCACTCTGCACTGGTCGGGCCGAACGGCGAGCTGCGGCCCGAATATGGCCCAGACGGAGTCCACCCCAACGCCGCCGGCTACGCGGTGATGCGCCCGATCGCCGAAGCCGCGATTGCAAAGGCTGAGGCGCTGGCAGCCGATAATTGAAGGACCTGCAGATGCGATCAGTTCATCGTGCGTTCGTCGTTGGTTCCTTGCTGCTGGTCGCACTCCCCGGTGCAGCCCAGGACCAACCCAGGGCCACCCCGGCAGCCGAGCAGACCCACCCTGCCGAGCATGATCACACCGACCAGACCGCGCCCAGGACTGCGCAATTGCTCGAAGGCTATGGCAACGGAGGGTTTGCAGTTACCGGCGCAAACTCCGAAGCGCAGGCGTTCTTTTCCAACGGAATGGAGCTGGCCGCTGCCTTCGCCCACAAGGCCTCGATCGTGGCGATGGAAGAGGCGGTGCGGCTCGATCCGGCCTGCGCGATGTGCCTGTGGGGCCTCGCCTATACCTCTGGCCCGACAATCAACTACGGCAAGGAATGGCCGGAACGAAAGATGCTCTACGCCATGCTGGTCAAGGCCGAAGCGCTGGCCAAAAAGACCGGGACCAAGCGCGAACGCGATCTGATAAGCGTCTATCGCAAGCGCTATTTGCCCGGCGCAAAAATCGCCGCACGCGATGCTGCGTTTGCCAGGGATATGCAAAAGCTGGTCAGGAAGTATCCGCTCGACAACACCATTGCCGTGCTCGCCGCCGATGCGATCATTCAGGCGATGGGTGAGGACAATTACAAGGCCGATGCGATGAAGGCGGTGGGGCTGCTCGAAACCGTTCTGGTCCGTGCGCCAGACGATACCCCGGCGATCCATTTCTATATCCACGCCACCGAAATTGCCGGGGTTCCGGCCCGGGCCGAACCTTTTGCCGACAAGCTCGGCCCACTGGCCCCGCGCGCCAGCCATCTGGTTCATATGCCTTCGCACACCTATTACTGGGTTGGCCGCTATCAGGACGCGGCGACGGTCAACCACCGCGCAGTAGAGCTGGGCAAGGAGAACGCGCTACGGCTCGGCATGACCGAGCCCGACGGGGTCTGGGGCCTGCCCTATCACGCGCACAACGTGATCTTCGGGTTGGGCGGGGCCTTGATGGCTGGAGACGCGAAGATCGGGCTCGAACTGGGGCGGCCCCTGGTCGATCATTCGCAGGCTGAGGGAAAGGCCCATCCGGTGATGCAGCTGCTGTCCGCCGCGGGCTATTTCGCGCTGGCCCAGTTTGATGATCCAGGGGCGGTGCTGGCCCGGCCCCAGCCCAAGCTGCCCTACCTGACCGCCGCCTGGCACTATGCCCGGGGAGAGGTCTTTGCCAAGCAAGGCGACAAAGCCGGACTGAAAGCCGAAATCGCCGCGCTGGAAGCGATGGTGATCCCGCCGCAGGGCGCCGGGGAATCCAAAGCGCCCGACCAGATGGTCAGCATCGTCCACCTCGTCCTGACCGGGCGGCTGGCAATGGCTGAGGGCCGCTGGGCCCACGCCGCCGCCGCTTTCAAATCTGCCGCCGAAATCGAGGAAACCGAAGACTTCATGCGGTTTGCCGATCCCCCAGCTTTCTGGTACCCTGTGCGGCGCGACTATTCCGCAGCTTTGCTGGCCGCGGGCGACGCCGCCGCCGCCGTTGTCGAGTTACGTCTGGCGGCGCGGTTGCAACCGCAGCTGGCGGAGGCGCATTACAATCTCGGCAATGCGTTGCGGCAGGGCGGCGACGACGCGGGCGCAGTCGTGGCATTCCGCGCCTGCCTCGCGCTCATGCCGCAATTTCATCCGGCGCGCAACAACCTCGCCTTGCTGCTGGCGGCGGCGGGCGAACATAATGCCGCGCTGGAAGAATTGCGCGAAGTGCTGCGCGTCGATTCGGGCAATCTTCCGACGCAGCTTAATCTGGCACGGGTCGCCGATGCCGCTGGCGAATATGCCGCGAGCCTGCGCGCGGCGGAACAGGCCGTGGCGTTGAATCCGGCGCGCCCGGACGCGCTGTTCGCGCAGGGGCTGGCGCTGAACCGGTTGCAGCGCGACGCCGACGCGGCGGCGGTGTATCGCCGCGTGCTGGAGCTTGCGCCCGCGCATGTCCATGCTTGGGACAATCTCGGTCAATCCTTGCAGGCGCTGGGGCGGATATTGGAAGCCGAGGCGGCGTATCGGCAGGCGTTGGTGTTAGCGCCGGACGATGCCGACACCAACTATCATCTGGCCTTGCTGCTGCTGTTGCAAGGCGATTTGGTGCAGGGTTTCCGCGCCTATGATTGGCGCTGGCGCGCCGTGCCGGGGCTGCGGCGTTTGCCACTGACGGCGCCAGTGTGGAATGGGGGCGATGCGGCGGGTAAAACCATTCTAGTCTCCGACGAACAAGGGTTCGGCGATTGCCTGATGTTCTGTCGCTATCTGCCGCTGCTGCGCGCCCGGGGCGCGCGCGTGATTTATGCCTGCAGTCCGCCTTTGTTGCCGCTGCTGCGCGGTTGGGACGGGGCGGATCAGGTTATTCCTATTGCGGCGGCGGCACAGGTTGCCTGTGACGCGCATTGTTCCCTGCTTGATTTGCCGCAGCTCATGGGGACGACGCCGGAAACAGTCCCCGCAAATGTTCCTTATCTGAAAGCTCCCGAGGGCGCGGTTCCGGAAAATGTTGCCCCAACCGATCCTTTGCGTGTCGGCCTAGTCTGGGCCGGTAATCCCAAACATAAGCATGACAGCCGCCGTTCCATCGCTTTGGCTCAGTTTGCGCGAATTTTCGGCGTGCCGGGGGTGCGTTATTATAATCTGTTGCGCCCGGACGATTTGCGCGGCGACGACGCGGCGCTGGCGGCGTACGAGCTCCCGAAGCGCGCGATCGACGTCGCGCTCGTGCCCTACTGGTGGCTGGGCGACGCCGCCGGCGTGGCACGCGCGAAGAAGGTCACCGGTGCGAAGCACCTCGTGGCCGTGCACGTGCCGCCGGGCGAGGTGGCGGCGGTCAAGGCGGCCCTCGCCGCGCTCGATCCGGCGATCCTCCTGTTCGAACGCGCGGGCGAGAGCTGTACGCTCTCGCTCGCGCGCTGAACGAGCTGGTCAACTGCGTCCGTTCGGGTGGCAGTTGTAGCAGGCGTTGCTGTTCCAGCTGTAGCCGCCCTCGCCGCGGTGCTGCGAGTCCATCGAGCTCTGCCGGTGCTCGTGGCAGTGCGTGCACGAGAACACGTCGTAGTTCGTGTTCGTCAGGTGGCACTGGGTGCAGTCGAAGTTGCGGTGCGCGCCCGAGTAGATCGGGAACTGGTGCGCGCTGTAGCGCGCCCCGTTCCAGGTCGTGGTCGAGGTGTGGCAGCTCTCGCACGTTTGCGCGAAGCCCGCGGCCGAGTGGCGCGGGTTGGTGCTGGCCTGGTAGTCGCTCAGGTGGCAGCTCG